>NZ_LWBL02000027.1 GCF_001644195.2 Bacillus marinisedimentorum
CTTACCTATAAAAAAACCGCCGATTGGCGGGCCTTAAGGCGAAGACAGAAGCGCAGCTGTCCTTATCTGCTATTACTGCTTCCCTATGCGATTAAAAAAACCGGGGCTAAATCACGCCCCAGGTTTCAAGAATATGCTCTAATTGTGTTTTTGTTTCATTAATGGTTCCGTTGTTATCAATAACCGCATCAGCAAGCGGCACCTTTTGGCTGAGGGGCATTTGCGAACCAATGCGGGCCATTGCCTCTTCTTCTGACAGGGTGTTCCGCTCCATCAGGCGTTCCAACTGGGTGTCATCATCGGTATAAACAAGAATGATCCGATCCACCATTTTCTCCAGTTTGCTTTCAAATAACAAAGGGATATCCATCACAACTGCCTGATGGCCCTTTTGTATGTAAGCTTCCTTCTCAAAGAGCATATATTTCCGGACAGCAGGATGCACAATCGAATTCAGGACCGCCCTTTCATTTTCATCATGAAAGACGATGCTTCCAAGGGCTTCCCTATTTATCGTTTTGTCCTCGTTCAAGATGCCAGTGCCAAAATGCTCGACAACTTCTTTATATGTTTCATGCCCCGGTTCCACGACCGTCCGTGCCGCAATATCAGCATCAATGACGGGGAGGCCGAGCTCCCGCATCATTTGCGAAACCGTGCTCTTTCCACTGGCAATTCCGCCGGTGAGTCCAATGACCACAGCCATAATCCAACCCCCTTACATTCTCCATACACCCAGCATAATAAGGATGAAACCGGGCAGGAGCGATACTTTTTTCAGCAAGCCGGTGTTCGCCAGGCGCATACCGGTTTTCATGCCTCCCAATACAAGCAGTGAACTCATCGCTGCAGTAAGGAAAGCGGTAATTAGCGGCGAAAAATCAAGCATCGCGGCTCCCAGACCGGCTCCAAACGCATCAAGAGCAAGAGCGGTCCCCAGAAGTACTGCCTCAATTCCTCTGATTTCACCTGACCTGTCCATATCCGCCGACATGGGCTTTCGCAAAATTGAAATGACAAGTCCGAGTGATTTCACTTCAAACTTGAATTCAAGCGGGCCGTTGTTTTCTCGGTCTGAATGCTCCTGCTTGAAAAATTGGTAAATGACCCATATGCCGATGAGGATCAAAACCAGGCCCCCCGCATGGCTTGCCGTTTCTGGTGACAGTATGGTTGAGACCGCTTTTCCGGCTGTCATAGCAAGCAGCATGCTGGCAGCTGAGCACACGGCAATGATGGCAATCGACCGGTGCGGGATTTTCATACCGCGCATTCCATAGGTGAAACCAACGTTGAAACTATCAAGGCTGACAGCGAACGCGAGCATTATCAGTGGGATGATTTGCATCATTTCCGGCCCCTTTCCCATATTTCACGTGATAGTATATGGGCAAAACCGGTAAAATGTTAGTGTATTCTGCGTTTTTTACCGATGAATATCAGGACGGACTTATTTCCATAGTGCCGGCGGGAATAACGGGCATTCTTCCGATTACTCCTGACAGGCCGGGCAGTAATGAGTGCCGCGGCCGCCTACTGTCTTCTTCTCGATTTCCTTGCCGCAATTCCGGCACGGCTCGCCGTTTCGGGCATACACAAAATGCTCAAGCTGGAACATTCCGATTTTCCCCTGAGTGTTGACATAACTGCGGACCGTGCTGCCGCCTTTATCGACTGCCTCACTGAGAGTGTTTTTTATACTTAAATGAAGCTTTTCCACTTCCTCTTTCGTCAAGCCTGCCGCAGGCCGATCCGGCATGATTCCTGCGCGGAACAATGCCTCGTCCACATAAATATTACCCAGCCCCGCTACCGCCCGCTGGTCAAGCAGCACAGTTTTGACATTCCTGCTTGTCTTCCGGAACTGCCTTTCCAGGTCATCAGCGGCAAAGCTTTCAGAGAGGGGTTCAGGACCCAGGCCTGAAAGAGGAGGCAGCTCCTCTTCAGTGCCTTTTTTAAAAAGATGAAGCGTCCCGAACTTCCTGACATCCTGATACCGCAATTCCGTGCCGTCAGTAAATGTGAAAAGGGCATGTGTATGCGCTGCTACCGGTTCAGCGGAACGGAACAGGCCATACCGCCCTTCCATCCGTAAGTGGGAAAGCATGACATCATCATCAAGGATGAATTTTAAAAACTTTCCCCTCCGCCTGACATCCCGAATGGTTTGCCCTTTTATATCCAGGCAAAAGAGTTCAGCGTCATCCGGGTGCTTCACCATTTTCGGCCACGCCACTTTACAGCCGGCGATCTGTTTTCCGACCACAAGTTCTTTCAATGTTTCCTTAACTGTTTCAACTTCCGGAAGCTCAGGCATGGTCATTCTCCTTTCGTGCGGCAGTTACTTTGCGTCATACCATGTTGAACCGAAGGAATAATCCACCTTCAGCGGCACTGATAAATCAACCGCCTTTTCCATAACCTCGGGAACAATTTTCTTTAACGTTTCAATCTCATCCTGCGGTGCTTCGAAAATCAATTCGTCATGGACCTGCAGCAGCATGCGTGTCCTCAGGTTTTCTTTTTCCAGTCGTTCAGCCATATCAATCATTGCTTTTTTGATGATATCGGCGGCACTTCCCTGGATTGGCGTATTCATCGCTGTCCGTTCCGCGAAACTCCTTTTATTAAAATTACGGCTTGTAATATCAGGAATATATCTTCTTCTTTTCATGATGGTCGTCACATATCCATTTTGCTTGGCTTCCTGGACAATATCGGTCATATACTCTTTTACACCCGGGAAACTTTCAAGATATTTTTCGATGAATTCTCCCGCTTCTTTCCTTGTAATTCCAAGGCTCTGGGAAAGTCCGTAATCACTGATGCCATATACAATGCCAAAGTTTACAGCTTTTGCATGCCTCCTCATGTTCGGGGTGACGTCCTCTTGCCTGGCGCCAAATACATCCATTGCCGTTTTGGTATGGACATCAAGATCATTTTGAAATGCGTCCATCAGGCTTTTATCCTTTGCCATATGGGCGAGCACACGAAGCTCGATCTGGGAATAGTCCGCTGCGAACATGACCCAATCCGATTCAGACGGAACGAATACCTGGCGGATTTTTCGGCCTTCTTCAAGCCGGATCGGGATATTCTGCAAATTGGGGTCAGTTGAACTGAGCCTTCCTGTTTGTGTCAGCGCCTGATTGAATCTCGTATGGATTTTATCTGTTTCCTTATAAACAACTTTCAGCAGCCCTTCAATATATGTGGAATACAGTTTGCCAAGCTGCCGGTAGTGAAGGATCTCAGGAATGATTTCATGCTTGTTTTGCAGTTTTTCCAGCACATCAGCAGAAGTCGAGTAACCTGTTTTTGTCTTTTTTATAACCGGCAGGCCCAGTTTGTCAAACAGCACTTCGCCAAGCTGTTTAGGTGAATTGATATTGAACTGTGTCCCGGCAAGTTCATGGATTTTCGCTTCAATTTCTTTCAGCCTCTCATCAATTTCAGTCCCCATGTTTTCAAGCCGCTTCACATCCACTTTTACACCAGTTGATTCCATCTCAGCAAGAATGAGGGACAGCGGCATCTCAAGTTCGGTAAACAATTCAGCCTGCTCATTTCTTTCCAATCCTTCCATTAACGCAGGCTTCAGCTTAAATAATGCAGCCGCTTTGCGGGCAAGATGCTCTGATAGCACACTTGTATCGGGGATTTTCTGTTTCGCCCCGCGGCCGTATACCGCTTCATCAGCCTGTACACCGGCTGATTCGTATCTCGATGCGACATCGGCTATATCCAGATGGGCTTCACCGGGATTCAACAGATAGGAGGCGATCAGCATATCAAAATCGATGCCGTTCAGCTCAATTCCTTTCCACCGCAGTGAAACCACTGCACGTTTCGCATCAAACACAGCTTTTTTCTTCGTTTCATCTTTCGCCCATTGAATAAAGTCCTCTGACTCCATTGCGGTATCGGCAGGGATAAAGTAGTTCCCGTTTTGATGAGCGATTCCAAACCCCAGTATTTCGGCGTTATGGTAATTTTCGCTCAGCACTTCAACAATCAGGCCGACTTCATCAGCAAGCATATCAGCGGTGACTTCTTCTGCCATCTCAAATACAATTTCTTCGAACTCCGCTCCTTCCTGTGAATCACTATCTTCGCCGCCAATTCTGCCAAGCAGGGAGTTGAACCCAAGTTCCTTGAAAATGCGGATGGCTTCTTCTCTGTTGAATCCACTGTAAGCAATATCACCAAGGCTTACTTCAATAGGAGCTTCACGAAAGATTGTCGCAAGTTCTTTACTCATGAGCGCTTTGTCTTTATTTTCAGTTAGCCGTTCCTTCAGCTTCTTTCCGCTTATATCATCAATCGAATCGAGAACTTGTTCGACTGTGCTATATTGCTTCAATAACTTGAGGGCTGTTTTCTCCCCAACCCCCGGCACTCCCGGGATATTATCAGAAGCATCCCCCATCAAAGCTTTCATATCAATGATCTGTTCTGCTGTAATGCCGTACTTTTCATTAAGAAAAGCAGGATCGTAGGAATCAACTTCCGAAATGCCTTTCCTTGTCAGTGCGACAGTTACATTGTCAGAAACGAGCTGAAGCAAATCTTTGTCGCCGGATATGATTTTCACTTCATACCCTTCTTCCTGTGCCTGTTTTGAAAGAGTTCCGATAATATCATCGGCTTCATAATCATTCAGTTCGTACCTGGATATATTGAATGCATCAAGAAGCTCCCGCAGAAAAGGAAACTGTTCCGACAATTCAGGAGGGGTTTTCTGACGCCCGCCTTTATATTCGGAAAACGTCTTATGGCGGAAAGTCGTTTTCCCGGCATCAAATGCAACAAGCATATGGGTCGGACTTTCCTCTTCAAGAACCTTCAACAGCATGGTGGTAAATCCGTAAACGGCGTTTGTATAGACGCCCTTATCATTATTCAAAAGCGGCAGGGCAAAAAAAGCCCTGTATGCAATGCTGTTTCCGTCAATCAATACTACTTTTTTACTCAAAAAGATTTCCTCCTCCGTCTTTTCTATGTAAAGCTTTCAGTTTTTCCATTTCATTATGTCACGCCGTTCTCTTCGGCATTCTTCAAGATAGATTGATTCCACCCGGGAAGAAGCAGCTGTATAAAAACAAAAAACGCCGCTGTCCCCTCCATTCTATCATTTTCAAAATGATAAGGGAAAAAAGCGGTGCTTATCATACGCAGTTGAGTTGGTGCAGGTAAAAAATTAAAATAACATTGATATTTACACCTTAAATCATATAGTACACAGCATGTGAAAGAGCTCATGGCAGGGTATAATTTTTTAAAGATGCTTACCTCCATTTAAAGCATTTTAATGGAATAAATCTCGTATATATTGCATTTTAAAACAGGGAGATGATATCAGCAGCAGGAGCTCGCTTTTACCACGGGCATAAGTGCGACATCCGTTCCTGCTTACGCACTACTGACCTTTAAATCGATAAAGGCCATTTATATTCTTACCCTCCGTAAATCACCTATTCTTCTGAAATGTTCCTTAAAGCTTGGAAATGATTATCGAACCCGCCCTGTACAAAATTTCATGCCAACAAAAAATCGAGTATAAATCCTATGCGGTTTTATACTCGATTTCTATACTATTTCTATTGTTCTCCATATGATTCGGAACCACTTACGTTTAGCGTACTATTTTTATTCTTCGTCTTCCTCCACACCGCCCATAAGCAGTGACGCATATGGAGAGTCGGCAGGCAATATGATCATCGTCTGGCCGTCAATTGTCGTTTTGTACGACTCAAGTGTACGGTAAAATCCGTAAAAAGTCGGATCTTTTCCGTACGCGCTATTATAGATTTTAGCAGCTTCCCCTTCACCTTCAGCACGGATAGTTTCTGCCTGTGCTTCTGCCTTCGCGAGCATTTCGGTCACTTCTTGGTCCGTTTTGGCGATGACGCGGTTCTTTTGGGCATCACCCATTGACAGGTATTCCTGGGCCTTGGATTCACGTTCTGAAATCATCCGCTTGAATACGGATTGTTCATTTTCATCCGGCAGGTCAATCCGCTTCATTCTGACATCGATAACGGATATGCCGTAGTTGTCACGGGCCAGCATCTTGTTGACCCGGTCTTTCACCCTGTCATTCAGGCTTCCGCGTGACGACTTTTCATCATTGATGATTTCGTCGTAGTTTAATTGGCCAAGCTCGGCACGGACAACGGAGAAAATAAATTCGGCCATTTTAGCCTCCGCATTTTCGACTGTCCTGGCATTAGATATCATTTTCTTCGGCTCATCAATTTTCCATACCGCATAGTTATCGATAATCATCCGCTTTTTATCACGGGTGTTGATTTCAGCTTCTTCGACATCATAAATCATTTGCTTTTTGTTCAGCGTGGATACTGATTGGACGAATGGGATTTTGAAATTCAGGCCTGGTGTCGATTCGATACGCACCACTTCGCCGAATTGCCGCACTACCCTGTACTCCCCTTCTTTGACGATAAACATATTGGCAATGATGATGCCGATGATAATGATCAAAATGATAAGGAAGATTCCGCCTTTAACAAAATTACGCCAATCTCCGTCATACCTTTTCTCACTCATGTTAATGATTTTATCATCTGCCATTGCCGTCACCTTCTTCCTCTTCCTCTTCACGCGGTACCGGAGCCTGCTGCTGCGAGTCAAGCGGACGGAGCGGCAAATACTTCACCGTATTCCCGTCTTCCCTCATAATATACAGTTCTGCATTTGGAAGGACTTGATCAAGCGTTTCGAGAATGAGACGTCTCTCGGTGACGTCTTCATTGTTCTGATATTCGGTGTAAAGTGCATTGAATTTCGCTACATCCCCACGTGCCTTTTCAATACGGGCTGCCTTATCCCCTTCAGCCCGTGAAATGATAGCGTCCTTCTCACCTTGCGCTTCCTCGTTCCGTTTATTCGCATACTTCTGGGCTTCATTGACTTTCGTATTCATCGTTTCCCGCGCATCGGTAACTTTCGTGAACGCTGTCCTGACTTCCTTGTTCGGAAGTTCGACGTCCTGAAGCTTGACTGCAAGAATTGAAACGCCAAGGTCATACTTCTCAATGAGATTGGTCAGCAGTTCATAGACTTCCTTCTCGATATCCGCCTTTCCAGTAGTCAGCGCTTCATCTATTTTAGAGCTTCCGATAATGCCCCTTAATGATGAAGACGTGGCATTGTATAAAACTTGCCGCGGATCGTCTGCTGCAAATAAAAACTTTTCCGGTTCTACGATCTTCCACTGGACGACCAGGTCGGCCATGACAATGTTCTCATCGCCGGTGATCATTTTCGTATCTTCTGGATATTCCCTTACGACTTTCCCATCTTCCTCTTCATAGCCGAATTGCAGGCTGAATGTTTCTTTTGACAGAGTTTCAACGGTCTGTAACGGCCACGGCAGCTTAAAGTGCAGACCGGGTTGACTGATCCCTTCCTGAACTTCACCAAACGTGAGAATAACCGCCTGTTCAGACTCATCTACGGTGTACCAGCTTGTCAGTCCCACTATACCGGCTATTACAATAAGAACGACAAGTCCGGCAATGGCAAACAAGCGCTTCATGGTAAACATGCGCTTCCCCTCTTTCCCTATGTATGTCTCTAGTAATATACGAACGAACCTTTAAAAGGTTCCAGCACATATAATAACTTTACCATAATATGACGTTCTTTTCTGTATCATTTCAATAATATTTCAAAACGTCATTTCCTGTCCGCCCATACATACAAGGGCCGCCGGAAATCCGGCGGCCCTCAAGGGGAAATATACATAAAATGCACAAAAAAAGGACGGGAACAAATTGTTCCCGTGAAGGAAAAAGCTTTCCTTACTTTGATGAAGGGGTCTTTCATACACCAATATCGTAACAGGATATCATTAAGCGCTATTTAAGCCCTTGTAAAAGAATTGTAAATCCGGTTATTTTTTCAGGTGTACGGTGAATGCTGTGCCCTTGCCCGGGGAACTTTCCACAGTGATTTTCCCTTCATGTGCTTCAACGAGATGCTTGACAATCGCAAGGCCAAGCCCGGTTCCGCCCGAGTTTCTGCTGCGCGCCTTATCCACCCGGTAAAACCTTTCAAAAATGCGTGGAAATTCTTCCTCTGATATGCCAATTCCTGTATCCGCAACAACAACTTCAACCATGCCGTTTTTCTCAGCGGCAGTCACTTCAACTTTTCCCCCTGGACGGGTATAATTGATTCCGTTGCTGATGAGGTTGATGAAAACCTGCTTTAGCCTGTGTACATCCCCGGTAATGAGGATTTGCCCGCTGGTGTCATTAAACTGCAGGTCAATGCCTTTTTCCCTTGCTTTCGAATCGACAATCAGAATAACTTCACGAAGCAATTCCACAATATCCACTTCCGATGTTACAAGCTTGAATTGCTGCTGTTCGATTTTGGACAGATCAAGCAAATCATTTATCAGATTTTGGAGGCGTTCACTTTCTTTATGGATGATCGTCAAAAACTGCCTGGTTGCTTCAGGATCATTCAACGCCCCGTCAAGCAGCGTTTCACTGAACCCGCGGATAGAAGTGATAGGTGTCCGGAGTTCATGAGATACATTTGCTACGAAGTCCTTACGCATCTGCTCAAGGCGCTTCAACTCAGTTATATCATGAAATACGAGGAGAACCCCTTTCCATTCCTGATTCGCTCCCATAATCGGCGCCCCGTACACTTCAAAGTTCCTCTGCTCTATATTAAGCGGAATCGTCATTTGCTTCCTCACACGGTCTTCAGTCAAGAAAACATCCTCGACAATCGTGCCAATTTCTTTATATGGAATTGCTTCATAATATAATTGATAGACCAGATCTTTCGATTTGATTTCAAAAAGTTCCTGGTATACACGGTTTACCAGGTTAATGTACCCCCGTTCATCAATTAAAAGCAGCCCGCTTCCCATTGAGTCGATAATCGCTTTTAACCGGCTTTGCTGCATTTCCCGGGCAGTGGTCATTTTTTGAAGATTAACAGCCAAAATATTGACCGACCTGCTCAGCATGCTTGTTTCGGTATATTTATCCTCATATGTCCTTGCACTGTAATTCCCCCGGGCAAGCTCCATCGCTACATTGGCTGCGGACTCTATCGGTTCAGTATACCGCTTCGTGATACGGTATCCTGTAGTGAAAATGATAATAAATGCAAGCCCCAGACTTGATATGAGGATTCCCCATATTTTATTTGTGAAATTTTCAAATGAAGCAGCAGCAAGGCCCAATACAACATAATTTTCAAGGGATTGTTCTTTTAAAATCGGATAAGCATAGTAAAACATCCCGTTTTCTTCACTAATGACAGAAAACGATTCAAATCGGGCATTGCCGTCATGTATAATCTCTCTGAATTCTTCCATTTCAAGCAAGACTTCATCAACTGCTGTTTCTGAGCTTGCCATAATGTCACCATCAGGACCAATGATTGTTATACTGACTCCAAGATTTCCGCTGTATGTTTCAAGTTTTGAATCCAGATTCCCGGCACCATTTTCATCAACAAGGGAGGATATTAAGCTCGCCTCCCTTTCCATCCGTTCTGTAAATGTGTTGATATAGAAGCTCTTGAACAGCTCACCAAGGAGAAAAATCAGTCCGGCCAGGACAATCACGATCAACAGGCCAAGAGCTGTAACCAGACGGTTTTTAAACCGGTTATTCATGTTCCTTCGGCTCTTCCATCTTATAACCGAGTCCCCTGATGGTCTTTATGTATACCGGCTTACGTGAGTTTGGTTCGATTTTCTCCCTGAGATGGCTTATATGCACATCAACGATCCGGGTATCCCCTGCAAAGTCATAATTCCAGACGGAACTCAACAACTGGTCCCTGCTCAGCACCCGGCCCAGGTTACGGGCCAGATACACGAGAAGTTCAAACTCTTTCGGCGTCAGTTCCAGCTGATCTTCTCCCGAATACGCTTCATAAAACTCAGGCAGCACGCGCAATGAACCGATCCGGATGTCTTCTTCGTTTTTTCTTGGTTCCCCGGTCCCCCCGGCAGTTTCCCTTGCAGGCTGAATGCGCCTTAAAATCGCCTTCACCCTTGCTGTAACCTCACGCGGACTGAATGGCTTCGTCATATAGTCATCCGCTCCCAGTTCGAGACCCAGCACTTTATCAAATTCATCGTCCTTTGCGGTAAGCATAAGGACCGGTGTATCTATCTTCTGCTGGCGAAGGCTTTTCAGAACATCCATCCCGTCCATCTGGGGAAGCATCAAATCAAGCACAATCAAATCATAATCATTTTTCAAGGCATACTCAAGGGCCTGCTGCCCATCATACGCCGTTTCAACTTCGTAACCCGCCTGTTCCAAATTATACTGCAGCAGGGTGACAATTGATTCTTCATCGTCAACAACCAGTAACTTTTTGTGCATCGTTATCCTTCACTCCTGTTCGCGGTTTATGATGAAGGCCCCTTCATTATCTTTCTTCCGTGCTATGTTAAACCCTGTTGTTTATGTTTTCCGCCTGGTTTTATCAGATCGATTCCTCAGTTGAGTAAATTCACCTCAGCACTTGCACAGATGGGATGCCCTCTGTGTTTCCGGCAAAAACAATGCGGTTTGAAAAGTGCAGGCTTATTGCCTTGCCTCTTTAAGTGCTAAATCGATAATCCGCTATTCCAGACCGCACATTAAAGTCAACAGTATGACTTAACAAGCCTCTCTATAGCAGTATGCCGAAAACAGCCCTGGATGAGGAAACTGTAACGACAGCACCTTCTCTCCATGCCGGCTATGACATCTGCTTTAGTATTCTTTTCTCCTAATGATACTATGAAAATTCTTTTACACAAAGATTTTATAATCTTTTCTGAAAGAAATGCTCCGAAGAAACTAACCAATTCAGTCAAGGGAGTGAGGATTAACTTATTTCCGAAGGAACAGTTCATCAGCATCTCTTATAATCAAATATCCTTGCTTTTCCCAACACGAATTTAACGGTCTTATGTAAAATAACTGAGCGGAATGAAGCGGGAGGCATGCCCTGGGAGAACGAACAGGAGAGAGCCCGCAGGCGGAAAATGGTTTGGGATTGAGTGCAGACCACTGAATTTGGTTCAGTGCCTGTATTGTCAGCTTTCTCTCATTTATAGGCACGGAAATCGCAATTCCGTGCCTGAATTTTTTCTTTCAGCTAGTTTATAGGCACTGAGCCGAGGAGATCCCCGGCCACCTCACGGCAAAGAAGACACCGTAGCGCGACCGGAGGGGATGAGGGACGGAATCGAAAAAAAAACAAAAAAAGAAGGGTGTCCCCTTCTTTTAAAAGTTATCCATTGTAGCTGTGTTCAATGATTTCAGGCGGTACGGAGGACAAACATCCATTTCTCCTTCAAGCACTGTATCTCCTTCTTCATCAACTGCATTAACAGATAAAACGATGAGATGCTCCGGGTGGCGGATATCTTTCACTTCGAAGTGCAATTCCATTAGAGCATAGTGGTAAACCGGCTTTGGAAAAGAAAGGTTCTGCTTCAGCACATGGCTCCCCGGTCCCGGAAGATACTTTGAAATAGCTGACGTCACGATGCCGGTCAGCATCGCGGCCGGAACAATCGGCTTCTCGTACGGCGTCTGTGATGCATAGTCATGCTGGATGTACAGCGGATTCGCATCATTTGTCAATCCGAGATATAAAAGCAAATCCTTGTCTTCTATCTTTTCCGTTAGCGTAAGTTTTTCCCCAATCGAAATACGGTCTATACTTCTCCCCAGCTTTCTTTTTTTTCCAAGTAACATGGTTCGATCACCCCTTCAATCAAATGAAACCGTTTACAAGTTCCTGGTAAGAAAGGATTCAGGCCTTAAAGGCCTGAATCCTTTCTTACACTTTTGGATTATTGGTTAAGTACTTTCATGACGTTTTTGACGGAATCAACAGACTTGGAAAGAGCAGCTTTCTCATCTTCCAGAAGGTCAAGCTCAATGATTTCTTCAAGTCCGTCCCCGCCTAGAATGGTCGGAACACCGAGATAAATCCCTTCATGACCGTATTCCCCTTCAAGGTAAGCGATCGCTGGAAGGACACGGCGCTGATCTTTAAGGACCGCTTCAACCATCTGAACGAGAGATGCAGCTGGAGCATAATATGCGCTGCCGTTACCCAGCAGGTTTACAATTTCACCTCCGCCTTTGCGGGTGCGTTCCACAATTTCATCAAGGCGTTCACTTGGAATCAACTTTTCAAGCGGGATCCCGCCTGCATAGGAATAACGCACGAGCGGCACCATATCATCACCATGGCCGCCAAGGACAAAGCCTGTCACATCTTTGACTGACAGATTGAGCTCCTGTGCGATAAATGTACGGAAACGGGCAGTATCAAGCACACCTGATTGGCCGATTACCCGGTTTTTCGGGAAGCCGGATTCTTTGAAAACAGTATAAGTCATTGCATCAACAGGATTTGTCAAAACGATAATATAACAATCAGGAGAGTGTTTTACAATTTCCTGTGTGACACTCTTCATGATTTTCGCGTTTGTTGATACAAGGTCATCACGGCTCATGCCTGGCTTTCTGGCAATCCCCGCTGTTATCACGACAATATCCGAACCGGCTGTGTCCGCATAGTCAGCCGTACCGGTAACATTTGCATCAAACCCCTGTACCGGGCTTGCTTCGAGCATATCCAGCGCTTTGCCTTTTGTCGGATTTTCCATATCAGGGATATCAACCAGCACGACATCAGCCAATTCTTTTTGAGCAATCATTAGTGCAGTTGTAGCCCCTGTGAAACCGCCGCCGATAACTGATACTTTTCTTCGTTTGATACTCATCCTTGTTTCCCCCATTCCTTTTTATGTAAATCGTCAAGAGGGGGAAAAACCATCCTGGTGCGGTTTCCCCCCTCCTTAGAACACACAACTTGAGGTTAATCCATGTTTTTGATCAATTCGTCTCCAAATTCGGAAGCTTTTACTTCTGTTGCCCCTTCCATTAAACGGGCGAAGTCATACGTCACAACTTTGCTTGCAATAGTTTTTTCCATGGATTTGATTACTTTTTGTGCGGCTTCATACCAGCCAAGGTGCTCGAGCATCAGGACGCCTGACAAGATGACTGAGGATGGATTTACTTTATCAAGGCCTGCATATTTCGGTGCAGTGCCGTGTGTTGCTTCGAAGATCGCATGGCCTGTTTCATAATTGATGTTAGCTCCAGGGGCGATGCCGATACCGCCGACCTGAGCTGCAAGTGCATCTGAAATGTAGTCACCGTTAAGGTTCATGGTCGCCACAACATCAAATTCACGCGGACGTGTCAGGATTTGCTGCAGGAAGATGTCCGCGATGGCATCTTTAACAATGATTTTGCCTGCCTTCTCAGCTTCTTCCTGGGCAAGGTTTGCAGCGTCTCGCCCTTTATCCTCTACGATACGGTCATATTCTGCCCAAGTGAACACTTTATCGCCAAACTCTTCCTGCGCCACTTCATAACCCCAGTTTTTAAATGCGCCTTCTGTGAATTTCATGATGTTTCCTTTATGGACAAGCGTAACGCTCTTTCGTCCTTCAGTGATCGCATAATTGATCGCTGCACGGACAAGGCGCTTCGTTCCTTCTTCAGATACAGGCTTGATGCCGATACCGGATGTTTCAGGGAAGCGGATGTTTTTAACACCCATTTCGTTTTGCAGGAAGTCAATCACCTTTTTGACATCAGGTGTGCCTTTCTGGTACTCGATACCAGCGTAAATATCTTCTGTGTTTTCACGGAAAATAACCATATCCGTGTCTTCAGGTTTCTTGACCGGTGAAGGCACACCTGTGAAATAACGGACAGGGCGCAGGCATGTGAACAGGTCAAGCTCCTGGCGGAGTGCCACGTTCAAAGAACGGATTCCGCCGCCCACCGGTGTTGTCAGCGGACCTTTGATAGCGATTATGTATTCCCTTATTACATCAAGTGTTTCCTCAGGCAGCCACTCACCGGTTTTGTTATACGCTTTTTCTCCTGCATATACTTCTTTCCAGGCAATGCTTTTTTCGCCGTTATATGCTTTATCTACCGCTGCTTCAAGCACACGTGATGCAGCTGCCCAAATATCAGGTCCTGTACCGTCGCCTTCGATAAATGGGATGATCGGGTTATTCGGAACATTAAGGACTCCATTGCTGACTGAAATTTTTTCTCCGTTTGCCAAGTTAATTACCCCCTATAAAGAATTCATTTTTAATTTTAAATTTTTTTGCAAAAAAAGAAAAGGGAGATGGCCTCCCTGTTATGTTTTTCCAAAATGATAACCTGGCGTGCGTACCTATTGAAGATGCCAGGTTATCTATTTTGAAATAGGATTTTGCTCATTTAACCAGTATAATCCTGGTTTAGCCTCTCTGATCCATCGGTACATACTTCTGATGTCCCGGGCCGGTATATTCAGCACGAGGACGGATCAGGCGGTTATTTTCATACTGTTCCAGGATGTGGGCAAGCCAGCCTGAAACACGGCTGATCGCAAAAATCGGCGTGAACAGGTCATGGTCGATGCCGAGCATATGGTAAGTTGATGCAGAAAAGAAGTCGACATTCGGCGGCAGGTTCTTCTGGCCGGTAACGAGCTCTTCCACCTTCACTGACATGTCATACCATTTGGTGTCGCCGTTCAGTTCGCCAAGTTCTTTGGACATTTTCTTTAAATGCTTGGCGCGCGGGTCGCCATTCTGGTAAACACGGTGGCCGAAGCCCATGATTTTTTCTTTATTGTCAAGCTTGTTCTGAATATAAGGCCCTGCATTGTCCACGGAACCGATTTCAGTGAGCATCTTCATGACACGCTCATTTGCACCCCCGTGCAGAGGTCCTTTCAGTGCGCCGATAGCCGCTGTGACACCTGAATAAACATCAGAAAGGGTGGCAACTGCGACACGGCCTGTAAATGTCGATGCGTTCAGCTCATGGTCGGCATGCAGGACAAGCGCTTTATTGAATGCTTCAACAGCGATATCCGCAGGCTCTTCCCCTGTCAGCATATACAGGAAGTTTGCCGCAAAACTATAGTCGCTGCGCGGCCCAATCGGCTCTTCCCCCGCACGGATCCTTGAGAAAGCGGTAACAATAGTAGGTATTTTCGCCTGCAGGCGAATCGCTTTCCGGTAGTTTGCCTGCTCGTCCATTACATCAGCCTCTTCATCAAACAGGCCAAGCATCGATACGGCTGTCCGCAATGCAGCCATAGGGTGGACTTTTGTTACATCATAAGATTTGAAATGATTGATGACTTCCTGAGGAACAGCCATGTTATCCATTAGCTCTTTTTTCAGCTCGTCCAATTCGGACCTGTTCGGAAGCTTTCTGTTCCAGAGCAAGTAGATGACTTCTTCAAAGCTTGCATTTTCCGCCAGGTCATCAATGTTATAGCCTACATATGTAAGCTGGTCATCGATAATTGAGCTGATTGATGAAGTTGTTGCAACTACCCCTTCTAGTCCACGTGTTACTGTCATTCATATCTCCCCTTTTGCGCACAAATTTTATAGTTTATATTTTAAAATAATAAACTGCATTTGAAATCTTAAGAAAAATCGAAGCAAATAGGACACAAATACATTTCTATTATAAACAATTATCAGATTTTTGTGAATGGAAAGCGTTTAACATTTTGTATTGCTTGCTTTTTTCAGCTGAAAATTTCTACAATTTTCATCGCCATATACGCTATTCCGGCCCCAATGAGAGGACCTACCGCAACTCCCTGGAACAGCGCCACAGCAAGAATCGTTCCGAAAACGAGGGCGGCTGTTATGTGAGGGTCATTTGCAAGGAGCTCAAGTCCGTTCTTAGCAATCATAGCGACGAAAATGCCGGAAGCAAGAGCGATCCAGGCATAGTATGATTTCAATGCTTCGCCAAGCTGCTTAAAACCGATTTCACCTGTTGCGATCGGCACAAGTACTGCAATCGTAATGACCGTGACTCCCCAAAAGATGCCTTTCGTTTGTATATAAGGGAACGTCTTTACATCCAGCCCGGTCGCTTTAAGACCCAGCAGGACTGCTATTGCAATAACGAGCGACTGATTTTTGGCAATTAATCCAATAATGAGCAATATAATTAAAAATAACGTTGCCTGTGAAAACAAAGCTGACATCCTTCCTGCTCTCCTACACAATTATCATCCTATCACATAACTATCACGCTCACCAAATTCAGAAGAGCGGGAAGCCTGTCCAACTGTGCGTGCAGCCACAAACGTGGATGCAAAATACAAAGGCCGCTTTCCATCGGACGCACTACCATGTAAAATATAGTAAAGCAGCTGCCCCTGCCCTGTCCGTCTGCAGTTAAAGCACATAACATAACATCCGAATATTACCCGTTAATTTTATCTTTGAAGGGATGAGGGAATTGACCGAATACATATCTACGATCTTACGGTTTTTATTTGTTGTTATTGCACTTACTCTTACATTCATAGTGCTGTTCATGGTTTCGAAAGTGACATACCCATTCATCATCGGCCTTCTGATTGCTATGATGATCAATCCGCTCGTCCAGCTCATGGAGCGCAGGGGCAAGATGCCGCGTGCGCTTGCTGTCCTGGTGGCTTTGATACTCGTCATCGGCCTGATTGCAGGGCTGATCACACTTCTTGTCGCCGAAATCATTAACGGATCGAACTATCTGGCAAAGGTTGTGCCTGAACATTTTGAGCGGCTTGTCCGTTACTTCGAGGAATTTTTCACAGCTCAAATCATTCCTTTATACAACCAGCTGGCAATCATGTTCGACAAACTTGACACGAATCAGAAAGGCACAATTGTTGAAAACATCCAGAATGCCGGAACGAATATCGCATCTACTGTCAGCGGCTGGCTTCGGGCTTTCCTTGAAAGCATTCCTGACTTGTTCGCCTGGCTGCCGAATGCGGCAACCGTTATCGTTTTTTCCCTGCTTGCGGCATTTTTCATCACTAAAGACTGGAGTCGCTTGAACGGCCTAACACGCAGACTTATCCCTGAAAAAGTCCATGAGAGCTCCGCTTCCGTCATAAATGACTTAAAAAAAGCGCTTTTCGGTTTTATACGTGCACAACTTACACTCATTTCAATCACAGCGGTCATTGTACTTATAGGTCTGCTGATATTAAGGGTTGACTATGCGATCACGATCGCACTTATTATTGGCCTGGTTGACCTGCTTCCATACCTGGGAACTGGTGCAATCTTTGTCCCATGGATTATATATGCGTTCATTTCCGGCCAATATACGCTTACAATCGGCCTTTCCATTTTATACGCAGTGGTCGTCATACAACGCCAGGTGATGGAGCCCAAAGTCCTGTCCTCATCCATCGGCCTCGATCCCCTGGCAACCTTGATCGCACTGTTTGCCGGTTTCAAAGTCTTCGGTTTCCTTGGACTCATCATAGGACCCGTGCTGCTTGTCATTATCAAAACGCTGCATGAAGCAAATGTCTTCCATGACCTCTGGCTGTTTATCACGGCAAAAAACAAAGAACTAAGGGAGTAAGAAATGCGCAAGGCGCCCGCTTAACAACGAAAAAAACCGTATCTCCGCCAGTGCGGGATACGGCTTTTTTCTACCATCTTCGGTAAAAGGTGATGTTGCCATTGTTCATCATGTTGCGCAGCCACCTAATGAGAAACGGCTTAACGAGCGATCTGCTTTGCGGGAAAAGCAGGAAAAAACCGATGGCATCTGTAATGAAACCGGGGGTCAAAAGCACAACGCCCCCGACAAGGATCATTATGCCATCCAGGATCCGGTCGCCGGGCAGCTGGTATGACTGCATTTCCAGCTGGGCTTTCTGAAGCGTTTCAAGGCCCTGGCGCCTGGCAAGCCATGCACCGAGAAAACCGGTCAATATGATTAGAAGCACGGTTGGAATCGGTCCGATTTTGTTTCCTGCAAGTACAAGAAGCCATATTTCGAGTGCAGGGACGATTATGATAAAAGCGAGTATATATCTGAACATGTTTCTCTCCTCAATTTCCGCCGGTTTACCGCCGAAGGAATTGTTTAATTGATGCCGTCCGTCCTTTTTTCAAAACGGCCGCCCTGATTGTAAAAAAAGAGAGAAGGGCCGGCCCTTCTCTCTTTCGGGTTAACGCTATTATAAAACACTCGCGTGTCCGCTGTAAATAAATCCGCGCGAACTGTCAACCGTCACTTCATCTCCGTCATCTACGAGTGAAACGGCATTTTGCACACCAACGACAACAGGGATTCCGAGACTGACGCCGACTACTGCCGCGTGGCTTGTCAATCCGCCTTCTTCCGTGATGATGGCTGCTGCTTTTTCGATTGCAGGCATCATGTCACGATCAGTTGAATTGGTGACAAGGATGGACCCCTCTGTCATCTTGGCTTGCGCATCTTCGGCGTTATTTGCGACAACCACTTTTCCATAGGCAGTCTTCTGTCCAATTCCCTGTCCTTTCGCAAGGACGTCACCGACGACATGGATCTTCATCATGTTGGTTGTGCCTGATTCACCGACCGGCACACCCGCAGTGATGACTACCAGGTCTCCGTGTTTTACAAGAGTGCTTTCAAGTGCCTGCTGAACGGCAATTTCCAGCATTTCATCGGTATGGGCTGCAGGCTTGCTGAGCTGTGCCGTCACACCCCATACAAGGGAAAGCCTCCTTGCGACAAAGTCATTGGAAGTAACAGCCACAATCGGAGCTTTCGGACGGTATTTGGAAATCATCCGCGCTGTAAAGCCGCTTTCAGTAGGGGCAACAATTGCAGTAGCATTCAAGTTCAGTGCAGTATGCGCAACAGACTGGCTAATTGCTTCGGTCATTGTATTGCCAGTTTGTTCACTTGTGCTTCTGAGCAGTTTCTTATGCTGGAGAGCCGTTTCTGTGCGGGAAGCGATGTTATGCATCGTTTGCACGGACTCAACAGGATAGTCTCCCGCGGCTGTTTCACCGGAAAGCATGATGGCATCTGTACCATCAAAAATCGCATTCGCTACGTCACTGGCTTCCGCACGGGTTGGACGCGGATTTCGCTGCATGGAATCAAGCATCTGTGTTGCAGTGATAACCGGCTTGCCAAGAGCGTTGCACCTTTTGATGAGGTCCTTTTGGACAAGCGGAACAACTTCAGCGGGAATTTCAACGCCCAGATCACCGCGGGCCACCATAAGGCCGTCAGAAATCTCCAGAATTTCAGCGATATTGTCGACGCCTTCCTGGTTTTCGATTTTAGGGATAATCTGGATATGTGTAGCATTATTTTCTTCGAGCAGTTCCCTGATTTCAAGAACATCCGACGTCCTTCGGACAAATGACGCGGCAATGAAATCAACCCCCTGTTCGATGCCGAACAGAATGTCATTTGCATCTTTTTCGGTGATTCCCGGCAGGTTCACACTGACACCAGGCACGTTGACGCCCTTTTTGTTTTTTATCATACCGTTATTCAGTACCCGCGCACGGATTTCTCCCTGTTCAACCTGAAGGACTTCCAGTCCTATAAGACCGTCATCCAGCAAAATCTTCGAACCGGGATGCACATCGTCGGCCAGGCCTTGATACGTTACTGAAAACTTTTCAGCTGTGCCTTCCACTTCTTCCATGGAGATGACCACTTCGCTGCCTTCAATCAATTCCGCCGATCCGTTCACAAAGTTATGTGTTCGGATTTCCGGCCCTTTTGTGTCGAGGAGAATGGCGACTGTTTTCCCGAGCTTCGCTGCCGCTTCCCGAATATTTTTGATCCGTGCAGCATGCTCTTCATGATTCCCATGGGAAAAGTTGAGGCGGCAAACATTCATGCCGGCTTCCATTAACTGAGTGAGCTTTTCGACACTCTCACTGGCCGGCCCGATCGTACAAACTATTTTTGTTTTGCGCATTACGTCTTCCTCCTACTGACTATTTTCTATGAAATCGTTCCCAGCATCCCCAGATTAAATGGATAATTCCTGGGAAAGCTTGTACATTCTTTCATCGATCTTATGAGTCATTGACAATGCTTCAGAAATACCATGGTCTACAAGGCTGTTATTCTGGATACCGACCATGCGTCCTGCTTTTCCATCTAAAAGAAGTTCAACAGCCTTTGCGCCGAGCCGGCTTGCAAGAACCCGGTCAAATGCGGAAGGGCTGCCCCCGCGCTGGATATGGCCCAGAACAGTTACACGGGTCTCAAACTGCGTCGCCTCCTCAACTTTTTTACCGAATTCCACCCCGCTGCCTACACCTTCTGCAAGAAGGATGATACTGTGGCGTTTCCCGCGTTCATGTCCGCGGTTCAAACGGGCGACGACTTCATCCATATCATAGTCGATTTCGGGAATAAGAATCGTTTCGGCACCATCGGCCAGTCCTGACCACAATGCGATATCCCCGGCATTTCTTCCCATTACTTCTACTACGTATGTACGTTCATGTGAAGTAGCCGTATCCCTGATTTTATCAATGGCGTTAATCACCGTATTCAAAGCTGTATCAAATCCAATCGTAAAGTCGGTTCCAGGAATGTCATTATCAATTGTCCCCGGTACGCCAATGCATGGGAAACCATGTTCTGTCAGCTTTTCAGCACCTCTGAAGGAACCATCTCCGCCGACGACAACAAGTCCTTCAATGCCGAACTTCTTGAGCTGCTCGATTCCCTTAAGCTGTCCTTCTTTTGTTTTGAAATCTTCACAGCGGGCTGTATAAAGCTTTGTCCCCCCGCGGTGGATGATATCACCGACTGAACCGAGGTCAAGCTTTTCGATATCACCATTTATCAAGCCCTGATAGCCATAATATATGCCGTATACTTCGATATCATGGAAAATCGCTTTTCTCACGACAGCCCGAATGGCTGCGTTCATACCCGGCGAATCACCGCCGCTTGTCAGAACACCAATTTTTTTCATTCGTTTCACCTCTATATGTGCATTTGTCTTTATAAAATATCATGAAGATTTTTTTGAAACAATAGACAAACCTTGACAAAAAAAGCGGAAAAACGCGCCCCCTGATAGGATGCAGGGGACACGTTTCCTTATTTTACCCCAATGGTATCGGTTACAAACTCAAATTGTCCGATCGTTTTGTATTTATTGTACCGTTCTTCCAAAAGGGATTTATTATCCATTTTTATCAATTTATCCAAAGACTGTTCTATAACACTGCTTATATTTTCAGCCTGTTGCTCAATATCTTTTTGTGCTCCGCCTTTCACTTCAGGAATGATGCCGTCTATTACACCCAGTTCCGCAAGGTCAGGCGCAGTTATCCTCATTGTTTCAGCAGCCCTTTTCGCCTGACCGGCATCTTTCCAGAGCAATGCTGCAGCACCTTCGGGGGATATGACGGAATACGTAGAGTTTTCAAGCATATAAATCCGGTCTCCAACGCCAAGGCCCAGCGCGCCTCCGCTTCCGCCTTCACCAATGACAATGCAGATGACCGGAACAGCCAATCCTGCCATTTCAAACAGGTTCCGTGCAATGGCCTCGCTTTGCCCCCGCTCTTCTGCCGCTTTACCGGGATAGGCGCCTTTCGTGTCTATGAATGTGATGACGGGCCTGTTAAACTTTTCAGCCTGCTTCATCAGGCGGAGCGCTTTCCGGTAGCCTTCTGGGTGCGGCATTCCGAAATTGCGGCGGATGTTTTCTTTTGTGTCTTTTCCGCGCTGATGGCCGATCACTGTAACCGGCACCCCGCGGAATTTCCCGATTCCCCCTACA
This sequence comes from Bacillus marinisedimentorum, assembly GCF_001644195.2. NCBI lineage: Bacteria > Bacillati > Bacillota > Bacilli > Caryophanales > Bacillaceae > Bacillus > Bacillus marinisedimentorum. The sequence goes on from NZ_LWBL02000027.1 coordinate 21,685, forward strand.
ATCGCTTCATCGTCCGCATAATAGCGGTCACCGTGCAGCTCGATAAAATCCGTAAAAAGTTTATCGATGTAATCAAGGGTTGTCGGCCGTTGAGGATGGCGGGCAAGCTGCACCCTGTCCCAGGGCTTCATATTTCCATATATATCATTCTCAAGCCTGGCCAGCCTTGCTTCAAGCTTTTCAATTTCATCTGAAAGATCGATATCACGATCGGCCGTAAATTCCCGAAGTTCTTTTATTTTATTTCTCAATTCCGATATCGGCTGTTCGAATTCCAACTCATTTGTCACGTCAATGTCACCTCCGCCTGGTGGATGTCCAGGACAGCAGCCAGCGTTTCCTTCATATCGCTGCGGCCGATTACTTTATCGAGCTGTCCGTGTTTCAGCAGGAACTCTGCCGTCTGGAAATCTTCCGGTAAATCTTCGCGGATCGTCTGCTCGATGATCCTGCGGCCGGCAAATCCAATTAACGCGCCTGGTTCCGCAAAATTATAATCTCCGAGGGATGCAAAACTTGCAGAAACCCCTCCTGTTGTTGGATGGGTCATTATGCTGATGATTAATCCCGCATGTCCGCTCAGCCGCTTTAAGGCCGCACTTGTTTTAGCCATTTGCATGAGGCTTAACACACCCTCTTGCATTCTGGCGCCCCCTGAAGCTGTGAAAATGATGAATGGAATATTCTGTTCGTCCGCTTTTTCGATTGCCCTGGTGATTTTCTCCCCCACTGCCGATCCCATACTTCCCATCCTGAAGGAGGAATCCATTACAGCAACAGCAGTCCGGTATCCGGCTATCGTCCCTTCTCCGGTTACAACAGCTTCATTCAAACCTGTCTTTTGCCGGTCCTTCTCCAGCTTTTCTTCATACTCAGGAAAACCAAGCGGATTGGCAGATGTGATTGAGCTGTCATATTCTTTGAAACTATTTTCGTCAAAGAGGCTGTCAATCCGTTCAAATGCGGTCATCGGGAAGTGATAACCGCATGAATCGCAGACTTTCAAGTTTTTATAGAGTTCTTTCGTGTACATGATCTTTTTGCAGCGCGGGCATTTAGTCATCAAGCCGGCAGGCACATCCTGCTTTCCTTTTTCTGACGGTACTGAAGCATATCGTTTTTTCTTGGTGAATAAATCTCTGAGCAAATGCGGCCCCTCCCTTTCTATCCATTAGGCTGTGTTAAACACGGCTCTTGATTTCCGCTGCAGGCGCTCGCTTGCAGCCCAATCAACAACATCAACAATTGTGCATTAACATAGCCACCATTAAACAAGCCTTACGTTTACTGTATTGTAATCCCTCCGGACATAGTGTAAAAATATGTCGCAGCCATCTCGACATTTTATGCGTTTCCGGCGGATCGAGGATGGATCTTGTTCTCAAGTATATCGAATGCAGCATGTGCATCCCGTTTTGAAAGTGCATCAAGGAATTCACGGTATGCCTGCGGGTCTCCGCTGTATTCATTGGAGCTATACGTACTTGTATATTCCATTATCGTCCTAAATATTCTTTTTAATAAGCGGTTATTCGCTGCCTCAATAAGCAAGTAATGAAAACGATTCTCATCTGTTGGCAGAAGTTTCCCGGCTGTGTCATCAAGAATTGTCCTCATTTCTCCGGGCAATCCTGCATTCTTAGAACCACAGATTTTATGAACGGCTGCGAATTCCAGCAGCCTTCTTGTCTCAGACAAATCCCGTTTTACCGGTTCGCTCTGAAGGATGAACGTCCCAATTAATTCGACCAGCTGGTTTTCGCCGCTGTCCCGGATGAACGTCCCTTCCCCGCGCCTCGTTTCAATCAAGCCGAGCAATTCAAGGGCCCTAAGCGCCTCCCTAACGGAAGAGCGCCCTGCTTGAAGGCGCTCGGATAATTCACGTTCTGATGGAAGCCTGTCCCCCGGAATAAGTTGATCTTCTTCGATGATCGACCTGATTTTTTTCAATATTTCCAGATACACTTTGTTTTCTCGGACCGTCACAAGATCACTCCGCTTTTGAATTCAATTTTACAGGTGAACAGACTATTCTTCCTCAATCATTGCAAGGCGGCGCGTTTTTGCAGCAATTTCTTCCGGATCGACCTCAATGCGTGCGACCCCTGTTTCCATTGCAGCTTTCGCGACCGCTGCAGCGACTGCAGGTGCAACACGGGGGTCAAACGGAGCGGGGATGACATATTCAGGCGACAATTCGCCAGCCGATACCAGCCCTGCAATTGCATTGACCGCTGCCACTTTCATTTCCTCATTGATATGGGTTGCCCTGGCATCCAGCGCACCGCGGAAAATCCCCGGAAAAGCAAGCACGTTATTCACCTGATTAGGGAAGTCCGACCGGCCGGTTCCAATCACACTTGCCCCAGCTTCCCTGGCATCTTCCGGCATAATTTCCGGTACAGGATTCGCCATCGCAAAAATGACGGGGTTTTCATTCATTGAACGGACCATTTCCTTTGTCAATGCGCCCTCAACAGATACACCTATGAACACATCGGCACCTTTGATCACATCCCGCAGCGTTCCCTCTGCTTTATCTTTATTCGTAAACTTCGCGACTTCTTCCTTCACTTCATTCATCCCGTAAGGACGCCCTTCATAGATTGCCCCTTTTGTGTCGCACATGATGATGTCCCGTACACCGAAACGGTATAAAAGTTTGATGATGGCAATGCCTGCAGCACCAGCGCCGTTGGCAACCACTTTGATTTCCGACATCGATTTCCCGCTAAGCTTCAAGGCATTGACAAGGCCTGCAACAGTTACGATGGCAGTGCCGTGCTGATCATCATGGAAAACAGGGATGTTCATTTCTTTTTTCAGCTGTTCTTCGATTTGAAAACATTTCGGCGCAGCTATATCTTCAAGGTTGATGCCGCCGAAAGTCGGTTCCAGCCGTTTGACGATATTGATAATTTCATCCACGTCGTTCGTATCCAGGCATACCGGAAACGAATCAACGCCGGCAAAACTTTTAAATAATACGGCCTTTCCTTCCATTACCGGCAGTGAAGCTTCTGCACCGATGTTACCAAGGCCAAGCACTGCTGTTCCGTTGGAAATGACTGCAACAGTGTTTCCTTTCATCGTATATTCATATACTTTGCTTTTGTCGTCATAGATTTCTTTGCACGGTTCAGCAACTCCTGGAGAATAAGCAAGGCTTAAATCCCTGGCATTCCGTACCGGCACTTTAGGCTGTGAACTAAGTTTCCCCTTATTTACTCGATGAATATGTAAGGCTTCCTCTCTTGATACGCTCACTTTATCGTCACTCTCCTTTAGTCTGCCGAAAAAGTGGTCAGACCACCTCCGGGCAATCCTATTATAACAAACCTGCCAGACCTGTAAAGAACTAATTATTCCCTCAATACAGCATTGTCTGAGCCAAGAAGTCTCCTAAGCCTGTCCAGACATGCATCAGACGGCACAACCTTCCATTCATCTGAAAGTTTCATCGTCTTCTTTTCCTCTTCATAATAGACAACCACTTCGGTTTGGCCTGGATATTCTTTTAATATCTCCTTCACATCATGCAGCCGACCGTCTGCAGCAGCCTCCCTGTCAACCTTCAAAAAAAGCGTGTTCTTTCGGACCGCCTTTGCTGCTTGCGGGGCTTCCGGCAGTTCCTCAAGCAAAGAAGCTTTTTGCATGATGAACTGCAGACGGTCACCCCGCTTTTCCGTTTTTCCTTCCATATAAAGAAGCTGCTCTTTTTTCAACATCCAGACATGAGGACCATACACATTCGGAAAGGCTACAACTTCCAGCTCACCTGTTTTATCTGTCAGGGTCAAGAAAGCCATCTGATCTCCTTTTTTCGTTTTGATGGTCCGCACAGCAGTGATATAACCGCCCGTTTTCACATGCCGCCTTTCTTCCCCCTGGAGGATTTGCATTACAGTCAGGGCACCCCGGTCTTCGAGCCGGCTGCGGAACTGTTCAGCAGGGTGTTCAGATAAATAAAAACCAAGTGCTTCTTTTTCAAAAGCAAGCCGCTGGTTTTGAGGCTGGTCCGGAACGTCTACATATTGGGGCTTCGGAATGATGTCTTCCGATAGGAAAAGGGCGATCTGGTCATCTTCCCCGCCGGCAAGCTCGGCATATTCCATGGCAGAATCGAGGCTCGCAAGCAGGACAGCCCTGTCATGGCCAAACTCATCCAAACACCCGGCGTGGATAAGTGACTCGATGACTCTCCTGTTTAAAGATACTCTTACACAAAAGTCGAACAGGTCCTGAAATGGCTTTTGATTCCGTTTTTCAATAATTTCTCTCACTGCTGCAGCCCCGACAGATTTGACGGCAAGCAGGCTGTACCGGACTGATTGATTTTCCACCAGGAAAGGAATCCCGCTCTTATTGATAGAAGGAGGAAGGATTTCAATCCCTTTATGCCGCGCCTCGCCGATATACTGAAAAATTTTACTCTCGTTGCTGACGACACTTGAAAGAAGGGCAGCGATGAAGTAAACCGGATAATTCGCCTTCAGGTATGCGAGCTGGTAGGCGATCACACTGTACGCAACAGCATGGCTGCGGTTGAAACCGTAATCTGCGAACCGGACAATCAATTCGTATATGGCCCCAGCGGCATCTTTTCCATAACCTTTATTCACTGACCCCTGTATGAAATGCTCCCGCTCCCTATTGAGGATATCCCGCTTCTTTTTGCTGACTGCCCTGCGGAGCAAGTCCGCTTCACCGAGTGAAAAACCAGCCATGACAGAAGCGATTTGCATGATCTGTTCCTGGTAAACAATGACACCGTATGTTTTCTCCAAAATCGGTTTCAAATCGAGATGCGGATACGTTATCGTTTCCTTGCCGTGCTTCCGATTGATATATACCGGTATATTTTCCATCGGGCCCGGCCGATATAGGGCGTTAACAGCGACAATGTCTTCAAAGTGCGTTGGTTTCAATCTTTGCAGGACACTTCGCATGCCTGACGATTCCAGCTGGAAGACGCCTGTTGTATCCCCGCGTGAAAGCATGGCAAACGTCTTTCCATCATCAAGCGGCATGGTGTTGAGATTGACGGTTCTTTGCCCGCTCCTTTTGATCTGGCGTAAAATATTATCGATCAGCGTCAGGTTCCTCAACCCCAAAAAATCCATTTTCAATAGGCCTATTTCCTCCAGTACATCCATCGGATACTGGGTCAGCAGGATATCTTCATGACCTTCCTGAAGGGCGGTCACGTCTGTCAGCGGGCGGTCACTTATAACGACACCGGCGGCGTGGGTGGACGTATGGCGCGGCATCCCTTCAATTTTCACTGCAAGCTTATACATCGTTTGCAGCTTCTCTGACTGTTTCAGGCGTTTTTGCAATTCGGGCGAATCCCTATAGGCGCTTTTCAGAGTGGTTCCCGGCCGTCCTGAAATCAACTTTGTAAGGGCGTCAACCTCTTCAATGTCGATATCCATGACCCTGCCGACATCCCGGATTGAAGCACGGGCAGCAAGCGTTCCGAACGTGACAATTTGGGCTACATGTTCACTCCCATACTTCCGATGGACATATGCGATCATCTCATCGCGGCGGTTATCAGGAAAATCGATATCGATATCAGGCATGGAAATACGTTCCGGGTTAAGGAAGCGTTCAAACAGCAAGCCGTGTTCAATCGGATCGACATTCGTGATAAAAAGTGCATATGCAACAAGTGATCCAGCTGCAGACCCGCGGCCCGGCCCGGTCAGTATTCCGCGTTCATGTGCGTATTTCATAAAGTCCCAGACAATAAGGAAATAATCGCTGAACGACATTTTCTCAATTACTGAAAGCTCAAAATCAAGACGCTCCCTGATCTCGGGAGTCAACTCCGCATACCGCGACTTTACCCCTGTTTCACAAAGGCTGCACAAATATTCATGGGGGTCCCGATTATGTGGAACAGGGTATTTTGGAAGAACCCTTCTATTAAATTCGATTTCAACATTGCAGCGTTTTGCAATAGCGGCTGTATTGGCAAGTGCAGCCGGAATGTCATAAAAGAGGGCGGACATGTCGGCAGCCGCTTTCAAATAATGTTCCCTCTCCCCTTTGGCGGGTTCCCCGGAACCCGCCAGTTTCCGGCCGTCTTTTATCGCCTTCAAGCATTGGTATACTGGTGCGTCTTCTTTATTCAAGAATTTCACATCATTGGAGGCGACCGGCTCGACCCCTTCCAATTCGCACAATTCAAGGAGAGCGGAATCGAGCCGCTCTTCCCCATCCCTGCCGTGTCTTTGCAGAGAAAGATATATGTTTGACTGTCCAAAAATATCAATATATGTACGCAGGGCTGCTCTTGACCCTGTTTTATCACCTTGTAAAATAAGCTGTTCTATCTCACCGGCAGGACCTGGCGTAACAGCTATGAGGCCGTTGGCTGCACCGCTGAGCTGCTTAAGGCTTACACTTGGTTTTGCAGCAGTTTGAGCCAGTGTAGACAGCTTCAAAAGCGACCTGTACCCTGTATCATTTTCAGCCAACAGGACGAGCGGCCGGCTCTTATCCGGCTCCATTTCCGATTTGACAGACAGGGTCAAGCCGATAATCGGCTTTATTCCATATTTCCTGCAAAGCTTATAAAAAGGCGCAGCTCCGTACATTACATTTTCATCGGTCAAAGCCAGACTGCTGAAACCTGATTCTGCTGCCTGGCGAACAAGATCTTCAAGTTTACAGGCACTCGAAAGCAGACTGTATACGCTTTTGACGTGCAGGTGTATAAATTCCATACATTTTCACACCTTTAATCGTTTTGTATATCATCTATTATAGTACATTTGTTCGTCATACTAAACAGCGGCTTAAAAAGAACATACAGGAGGGACGTTGTCCATAAACTAGTAGAAGGGGGGGGTTGCTGTGGAAGAACGTTTTATCGCATCACTCATTAATTGTTACTTTATCGCACTCGGGGTCATACTGGGCGGTGCGGTGATCGGCGGAATCGGAGCGTTTATTATCGGGACACAGCCGCCGCTGACCATGATCAGCAGACTTGCCGGGAGCTTGAAAATCTGGGCGATTGTCGCAGCTATCGGCGGTACATTCGATGTCATCAACAACTTTGAAAGAGGGATTTTCGAAGGTGCGACAACAGACATCATCAAGCAAGTCTTGCTTATTATATCCGCAATGGGCGGCGTACAAAGCGGAAGCTTGCTCATCCAGTGGCTGACGCAGGAGCACACAACATGATGAGGGTGCCTGATTATTCACAAGATCCAGGATGGCAGCGGTTCTTTGCGGGGGCGGCTGCAGGAGCCATCGTCAGCTGGGTTATCTTTTTGTTCTTATTCGGTGAAATACAGGAAAAAAACACACAGACGATAATTACCCAGCAATCCAGCATCCGTGAACTGGAGCACCGTATAAACTTATATAATGAGGAAAAAATAAAACTGAATAACGAAAATGAAAAAAAACTGAAGGTCCAGGAATTATCCATCCAATTTTCCAACAGCGAAAAACTGAAACTGGAATTGCTGACCGTCCATCAGCTTAGAGAAGAAGTGGAAGAGCAGCTCCAGGATGTCATCGGCAGGGATATCGAAACGGCTGCCCGTACAAAAGGGCTGATTTACCGTGCAGTTGAAAGCAAAGTTTATAATATAGATGATCAGGAATACAGCTTGAAAATCATCCACAGTTCCCTCTATACTACATTCGAGCTCACTCTTTCGATTAAAAAAAGATGAGGCCGGAAGACCTCACTCCACCAGGATTCCACCTGATAAACCGAAACAGCACCTGCGGAAAAGCTAGCAAATTGTAACATAATCTTCACAAATAACCCTAATTATAATGTCGCAATTTTCAGCCAATTGTTATATACTATACTTGTAAATATATCTTTTTTCATTTAGAGGAGGTGGCTGAACATGGACTATGTTGTTCACAACAAACGGATGGCTGAAGAAAAGCTGCGAAGACTGCAACAAGGCTATTGCGCTTACGTTGAGTCCAAGGAAGTTGCTGCCTTGATCAAGAAGCAGCTGAATGAGTTGCACATTCCCGTCCATGAAGAAATCACTGACAGAGGTTACTGGTATACCCCTGAAAAAGAAGTTAAAGAGTCAGACAGCGGTGATGTAGTCATCATAAACTGAACAGGCCTAACATATGTCAAAACAGCATATGCCGGGCCTGTTTTTTTGACTTCAGCTTTTAGCCGGCCGGCTGTTCAAAGGATTGGTGGGGTCCTCCCGCCGATTACCGGCCTTGTTCAAATTGCTCACACGCATGCTGCAAGTCGTTCAAAACGCTGCCGGCATCTTCCCATGAATATATGGAAGCCCCGGCTGCCATCGGGTGGCCGCCGCCGTTGTATTTTGCCGCAATACTGTTGACAACCGGACCCTTGGACCGAAACCTGACGCGGATTTGATCTTCTTCTTCCACAAAGAAAACCCATGCTTTCATGCCTTCTATATTTCCGAGGCTCCCAACAAGCTGGGAAGCATCGGCTGGAACGGCATTGAATTGACCGAGGAGCTCTTTTGTCAGCTTAACATAAGCGCCCCCGCAGGAAAGCTTCTCAAAGTTTTGGAGGATGTACCCCTGCAAATGGGCGACATGTTCTTTCATCTTGTACATCTCTGTATATAAGTCGGGAAACACAAATCCAGTTTCCATCAGGTCGGCTGCATACCTCAATGTTTTCGGCCGGGTACTCGGAAACAGGAATCTCCCTGTATCTCCGACAATGCCTGCATAAATGAGGCGGGCCGCATCCTGGTTCAGTATTAGGCCTTGATCTTTCCCGTAGAGATAAAACTCATAAATCATTTCACTAGTTGAACTTGCATCGGTATCGACCCAGAGAAGATCACCATATGCATCCACATTCGGATGGTGGTCGATCTTAATCAGGAAGTCCCCCTTTTCATAGCCGCTGCCGCAAATCCTGCCCTGATTGGCAGTATCGCACACAATGACAAGCGCATCTTCGTACTCTCTTTCATCCACATCGTCCATCCGATTCAAATAAAAAAGCGATTCGTCTTCAAGTCCTGCTGCCAGTATTGTCTTTTCCGGAAAGGATTCTTTTAAAAGTTCCGCAAGCCCGCCCTGTGAACCGTAGGCATCAGGGTCGGGCCTGACATGGCGGTGAATGATGATTTTTTCATAATGCTTTACTTTTTCCAAAATGGCTTCTTTCATAGTGGACTCCTTTTTTTGTTATCGATTCTCTCTCTTAACCTTACCATGTTTACAGGTGAAATATGTAGCATAATCTATTGTGCACCGTTACAATAATATAGAGCATGCACAAGTCAGGGGGAAAAAGGAACATGATCATTTTAGGCGCATTGACGGTTCTTGCCGCCACACTATATATCTTTTACAAAGCGAAAGCTTATCGCAGTAAAAGACCTGCCGAAAAACAGTGGGTAAATGCAAAAGCCCGGATTTCGCTCGGCCTGGTGCTCGTTTTTTTCGGCACTGACCAGCTTTTCCTGCAGCGCTCAACGTTTGCACTTGTAATCGGCGTCATCTTTATTCTGCTTGGAGGTTATTACGCCTGGTTCGGCATTCGCGAATATCGGCATTTCACGCCTATTGCGCTTGAGGAAGCCGAACAGCTGAGATACCAATCAGATTCATAGTATTCGTAAGAATGAAAGGTCCTGTCAACAGCGTATGAATAACCGTGAACACAGCGGTTATGGCACACTTCAATGGGAGAAAAAATCATACTTCTCATCTTAATTTTAATAGGCTCTGTTAAACGCTAGTGTTGATTTCCGTTGCAGGTACTCGCTTTCACCCAAGGGCACAAGGGCGACATCTGTTCCTGCTTCCCTTCGGTCGCACTCACAGTGTCTTCTTTGCCGCGGGGTCTCACCTGTCCCGCTAGTCCCGCAGGAGTCTCGCACCTTCCACTACAATCAACTAGTGTAAAAAATCAACATTGAGCTTTAACACAGCCTTTTAATAAGCCCATGCCGCCAATCAGCTGCATGGGCTTATTTAGATAAGTGACATTCCGTTAAAGGGCAGTATTGTGGAAGAAAGGAATTTGATTTTCTGAATCTTGTCCGTTCCTTTCCGCTGCAGGCATTCGCTTTCACCACAGACATAA
>NZ_LWBL02000028.1 GCF_001644195.2 Bacillus marinisedimentorum
ATTCCCTCTGGCCGCACTCACAGTGTCTTCTTTGCACCACAGGCACAAGGGCGACATCTGTTCCTGCTTCCCTCCGGTCGCACTCACAGTGTCTTCTTTGCCGCGGGGCGGGCGCTGAGTTACCTCGTCGCTATCGCTCCTGCGGGATCTCACAAAAAGCTCACGTTTATCGGAGAAGTCCCGGGCGGTTATCGTTTATCGTTGCTTTGATAATCCTGCTTAATCTATTATATGGACAGGAGTTGGATGGTCTAACAAACAAGATTAAAACCGCGCATTTCGGCGCGGTTTTTGAAATATCCATACACCCTGAAAAGGTAATACTCACTCAGATTTCACAGCTCTTTCTTATGAAAAGCTGGCGGTCAATATTGCCGGTCAATCAGCTGAGCCATCATGAGTGCCTTGCCGACCATGACCCCGCCGTTGTAAACTTCCACATCCACTTTACCGAATTTGCGCCCGACTTCAAGAACTTTTGGATGAATTTCTATTGTGCTTTCAATCTGGATTGGTTTAATAAAATAAATGGTGATGTTCTCCACGACAAGATCTCCCTTTTTATAGGAACGAAGCACCCTGTTCCCCGCTTCTGTCACAATCGTCGTAAACACACCGTATGAAATGGTTCCAAGCGAATTGGTCATTTGCGGAGCGACCTCAAACCGGTATACAGGGGTTGCTTTGTCTTCGCCCACCTCCGCAAACCGGGATGTTACGAGATCATCAATTGTTTCACCGACCTGCGGCTGATTTTGAATCATTTGCAGGGCTTTCAACACATCCTGGCGGCTGATGATCCCCTGAAGGCGATGATGCTGATCCGTGACCGGCAATACTTCAATTCCCTCCCACACCATCATGTGGGCAGCAGTCGCTACAGAAGTTTTGCCCAGCACGGTCATCGGATTTTTGGTCATCACTTTTTCAATAACCATGTTTTTTTCCTTGCCGATGACATCCTTTGACGTTACCATTCCCTGCACTTTCATATTTTGGTCAACGACCGGATAGCGGCTGTGCGCGGTCTGGTCATTATGACGGTACCACATATCAACCTTATCGTTCGTTTTTAAAAAGAAGGTGTTGTCCAGCCCTGTCAAAATATCTTCGACAAGAATTATTTCTTTTTTGATCAGTTGGTCGTAAATCGCCCTGTTAATCATCGCCGCAACGGTAAACGTATCATATGAACTGGAAATGATCGGCAGTTTATACTCATCTGCAAGCTTGATGACCTCTTCGTCTGTACCGAAGCCACCGGTGACCAGTACAGCCGCTCCTGCTTCCAGTGCAAGCTTATGAGCCTTCGTTCTGTTCCCGACAATCAGGAGATTTCCAGCCCCAGTATATCTCATCATGGCTTCGAGCTTCATGGCGCCGATCACGAACTTATTAAGCGTCTTATGAAGGCCTTCCCTGCCGCCAAGCACCTGGCCATCTACGATGTTAACCACTTCAGCATATGTCAATTTTTCGATGTTCTCTTTTTTCTTTTTTTCAATCCGGATTGTTCCGACACGTTCAATTGTGCTGACAAGCCCCTGATTTTCAGCATCTTTAATTGCCCGATATGCAGTTCCTTCACTGACAGAGAGCTCCTTGGCGATTTGCCTGACCGAAATTTTATTCCCGATCTCCAGTGATTCAATAAATTGAAGAATTTGTTCATGCTTTGTTGCCATCTCATTCACCATACTTTCCTTCGGGCGTAGAAGTTTCTGTACTACTCTGTTTCCATTATATCCACTAATACAGGAATTCACAATATCGATTGCGAATTCATCTGATCAATTACTGTCTACCCATTTTTTTACATGTTTAAAAGACTATCCATAGAGGAATAGTTTTACTAACAAGCTAAATGAAAGGATGGTAGGATAATGCTTCGCACGATTCTAATGGTTATTGGACTAATCGTTGTTATAGGTTGGATTATCAGTCTGTTATAATATTTTTTCAGTAAAACACCCTGTCACGGGGTGTTTTTTCTTATGGCATCACTTTGGTTATCTTCCATCAACGGTGAATTCGAATGAGCCGCAGCTGGTCCACAGTTCTTATGCATCAGGACTGCTCAGCATGTTGATTGTAAGCAGCGGGCACAGACAGTCAAGCGTGTAAATATCCCCTACAAGTAAGAGAATGGACCTTGTGAATCCCTGTTATGCTTCCACCGGTCAATACGCCCTTCACAAGAAAAACAAGTGCATGTTTTCATCTCCAGCAAGTGACAGAGAACACTTCTTTTTATTCCTGCATGCTTTAAGCTTAAGTCAGAACAAAGCAGAGGAGTGGAAAATATGAGTGAACTTAAATTTAATGGAACCGAATCAGTCGGGGCCATCGTTGCAGAATATCCGAATGCCGGAACATTTTTCATGAAATATTCAATTGATTTTTGCTGTGGAGGCGATCGTCCGCTTACAGAGGCGGCGGCAGAAAAGGGGATGGACCCGGAAAAAGTATTTGAGGAACTGGCAGGCTTTTTATCAGGAAGCGGAACAGCAGGTGAAATCTGGAGCAATCGTCCGGCAAACGAATTGATTTCCCATATCATCAGCACACACCATGATTATTTGCGGGAACATTTGCCGCTCATCAGCAAAATGACAAATAAGGTCGCAAGAGTACACGGTCCCGGCCACCCGGAGCTCATTGAAATAGACAAACTCTTTCATCAGTTGAAAGATGAACTGGAGGAACATATCGATAAAGAGGAGAATGAATTGTTTCCACTTATCGTGAAATATGATGAAGAACGTTCAGAGGACACAAAAGCGTTGGCCGAAAAAGGAATCGAGACACTGGAAGCCGAGCATGACGAGGCAGGACGGATACTTGAAAAAATCCGCGAGTTATCATCCGGATTCACCTTGCCGGCAGACGCATGCAACACTTACAGGCTGACCTACCACTCCCTTGAGGAACTTGAAAAAGATATGTTCCAGCATGTCCATCTGGAAAATAATATCTTATTTAAACCCTTCAGCAGTGAAACATTAAGAGCTTAAACAATCCCTTTCACCTGTAAAGAAACACGCCGATTGGCGAGCCTATAGGCGATGACAGAGGCGTAGCTGCCCTTAATCTATATTGTTAAAATTGGCCGCTCGGTCGGAATACACACTTGCTGACAATTTCTGTACGCAAAAAAGGAAGCCGCTGCCGCGGCTTCCTTTTCACTTGAACCCTATTATAATTCGAGAGCGTCTCCGGCATGCATGACTTCTCCATCGCCTTCAAGACTTTTCACAAATCCATCTGCATCCTGCTCGATAAGCGGGAACGTATTATAATGAATCGGCACTGTCTTCTTCGCCTTCACCCACTTTGCAGCTGTAACAGCATCATCCGGCCCCATCGTGAAATTGTCTCCGATCGGCAGGAATGCAAGATCGATGCCGTGTTCTCCGATCAGCTTCATATCAGAGAACAGGCCTGTGTCTCCCGCATGATATACCGTTTTTCCTTCCGCTGTAAACAGGATGCCGGCCGGCATGCCGGTGTACACTAATGTCTGTGTTTCTTCATCCTCGTAAGCCGATCCGTGGAATGCCTGTGTCAATTTCACTTTTCCGAAGTCAAACTGGTGGGAGCCGCCGATGTGCATCGGATGTGTATTAACCCCTTTCCATCCTAGGAATGTTGCCAGTTCAAAAGGGGCGACGACAAGCGCATCATTCCGTTGGGCCAACTCAACCGTATCTCCCACATGGTCACCGTGCCCATGGGTCAGCAGAATCACATCCACTTGCACTTCATCCGCCACCAGATCGCAAACCCCATTTCCGGAAATGAATGGATCAATTAGAATCTTTGTGTCTTTCGTTTCAATCCCGACTACCGAATGTCCATGATATGTAACTTTCACGTCAGGCTCCTCCTTTAAAATAATAGATTCTTTAATAGGACTACGACAAAAAAACGCAAACTCCTGTCCAGATGGGACAATGCCTAAAAGGTGTCCACGAAATAATGCGCTTTGGCCGCTTCCTGCCATCGCTGTCCCCTTTTAAATAACGATATGCGGCTGGTTAAATCCGCCCGGTGCTCTCGCTCTCCGTACGTGTACAGAGTCTGTGTGCATCGGGTTTTCACAGCATGCGGCAGAACATTACCTGTTCTAGCGCTCCCTTACCTTCCCGATCCGCTTCCTTAAGGAGAGGACATTGAATAAGCGATCGGAGTCCTCACCGTACAAAATAAAATGTAAACGCGCCCGCACCTTCCTCTCTAATCAGATTTGTACTGAATCCACAATGAACTCGGATGCAGCATATAATAACAGGTGCTAGTATTGCAGCCAGGCTTTTTCGTACTCTTCTATCAGATAAGGGTTGATTAACGTATTTGGCGGGAGTTCGCCGCCGCTTTTTTCCGCCGCATCCTCATTCTCATCTTTCCCGAATTCAGCAAGGGTTGAAACAAGTTTTGTCGTCAGGAAACGGGTTTGTCTTGTAATCTCAATTTCTTTCAAGTCGACTGGCTCGCGGCCGGCGAGAATAAACCCCCAATTGCCGAAACTCGGAATCTCCACATGCAAATTCTCAGTCTTAAGGCCTGCAGAGGCGATTGTACTATTAATCCCCCAGTAAACCCGGGGTGCAAACACCGGGCTGGTCGCCTGGATGTTGACCATCCCGCCAGGAGACAGGCGATTTCGGACAAGCGAATAAAATTCTCGGGTGTACAACTTGTTCAGTCCTTCGTTGTTAGGATCCGGCAGGTCAATCAGAATGACATCATACAGACTCCGCTCACTTTCCAGGAACCGGAAGGCATCTTTGTGAACGACTTCTACATGGGTGTTATCGAATGCATTGGCATTCAGCTGCCTTAAGTCACGATTCGATTTCGCCAACTCCACAACAGCGGGATCAAGATCAACGAGGGTGATGTCTCTGGCACTTTTGTACTTGAGCACTTCCCTCAATGCCATTCCGTCGCCGCCGCCGAGGATCAAAACGTTTTCATGTCTTTTTGCTCCTTCCATAGCCGGATGGACGAGCGTCTCATGATAACGGTATTCATCAGAGGAGCTGAATTGCAGCGAACCATCGAGGTACATCCGGATATCCCCCTGTTCTTTTGTCAGGATAATCCGCTGGTATTCGGTTTCTTCAGCAAAAATAATCGGGTCGCTGTATAGCTTTTGTTCGAATGAAAAGGCGGTTTCTTCACCAAAAAACAGGCCGGCAGCCAAAACAAGGGAAAACAGGCCGCCAAACATAAATTGTATTTTCGGCATCCTGATTTCTTCCCTGAACAGCCATGCCACCCAGACAGCTACGGCAATATTGACCAGCGCTACCATGAATGCAGTTTTCACAAGACCAAGCTGGGGCCTGAGCAAAAAAACAAACAACAGCCCGCCGACGAGCCCGCCAGCATAGTCTGAAAAAAGAACCCTCGCCGTGCTCTTGTTCAGCGAAACCCCGATTTCGTCAGCTTTTCGAATCAATACAGGCAGTTCCACACCAGTCAATGCACCAATGGTGAATGTGACTCCATATAAAAACAGGGCTTCCGACCCGTCCGGCAAATAAGCGTTTATGCCGAAAAGAAGGAATGCCGACATTCCACCTATCAACCCAATTGTAAATTCTATCCAGATAAACGATATGATAAGCTGTTTTGTCACGTTTTCACTTAATGAAGCACCAATACCCATACCAGTTAAAAACAAAGAAATGGTCAAAGTGTATTGTTTCACTCCATCTCCAAGCATATAGGATCCGAGTGCTCCGAAAAGCACTTCGAAAATAATGCCGCAAATCGACACGATGCCAGACGCCCAGTAAATTGCCCTGCTCTTTTTCATATTTTCTTCAGACATGTGAAAAGCCCCTTTTTCGGTGATGCTGAATTAGTTAATGGAAGCCAAAAGTCCCCCGAAAACGGGGGACCGGCATCATCAATTACGTACAGACATCATTTCATTGCTGTTTATGTAATGGAGGCGCCGATCACAAACCCGAGTCCGATCGACACAGACATCATGACAATTCCGACCGCAATGTTACCGTTTTTCAGCTCCTTTTCCACAGAGAATCGGCGGGTCAGCATTTCAAAAAGGAAATATGCCGCTAGCTGGAGTACGATTCCGAATCCTCCCCAAATAACCGTTCCCATGACTGAAACACTGCTGTATATCGAAAAAGCAAGAATAATACTGATCCCGATTACTTTACCGGCAATCGAGAGGGCTACGGCGCTGTTGCCGTTGCTGATTTCATCCCAATCTTTATACTCCCGTGTGATCAATTCAAAAAATACAAGACCAATTATGATGACGGCGATTGCCGCTAAAAAGTATAGTAATGTTAATAAATATGGTCCCATGATCTCCCTCCTTTATGATTTATTTACCGGTTCCCGGGCCTCCGCCCCTTGTCGTAGATCCGCGAAAATCCGGAGGTGTGCTGCTCGGTCCTTTATATGCTTTTCCGGTAATGGTGTAACCCCGGTAACAATCATAAGGTGTTCCGGCACAGCGGGTCCGCTGCTTTTTCCCCCAGTCGTCCACATCAAACACTTCATCAAGAATCCACAGGGCCAGCATGCCATCAAAAAAACCAGGCTGGAAATTGTCGCGGACAAAACCGTGATCGGCCGCTTCGATCAATATCCCTCCATTATTTTCCTCATCATTGGAGAGGATGACAAAATGCTGATCATATACAAGCACCTGCCGGCCATCCTTTTTCTCACTAATTTCCTCAGGCTGCCATGCGCTGACGATGCTCTCACGGACTTCATCAAGCGTCCTGTTTCCGGCACTGTACACTTTTGAAATGTCACCGGCATCCGTACTGCTTTCAATGACATCAACCAGCTCATAATTTTCCTCTATGTAATCAAGAACCGTCCCCGACCCGAAAAGCCCGGCAGACGGTTCACTGCAACCTGAGAGGAAAAACAGCAGGGCTGCTGCCAGAATAAGTCCTCCCGGCCATGTTTTCATGTTTACACCTCACTGCACGTTATCAAAATCATGCGTCCTTCCCGATTTTCTTTTTCAGTTCGGCAAGCTCCGCATCAACATCGTTTCCTTTATCAAGTTCTTCGAATTCATCGTCAAGGCTGCGGTTGGCGGCCCTTAAATCTTCACTCGTTTCAGCTTCAGCTTCATATTGATGGACTTTCTCCTCCATCCGTTCGAATCCGCGGCGCGATTCATCATTAGAGACATTTGACACCCGATTCATTTTTGTCCGTGTTTTTGCGGATTCAGCCCTGGCCTTCAGGGTGTCTTTCTTAAGCTGCATTTCCTGGTATTCCCGTTTCATTTCATCAAGCCGGCTGCGGAGCTGTGAAGCATCCTCTTTTGCACGTTCGTATGAAGCTTTTAACTGATCACGCTGTGCGGCCTGCTGCTTTTTATCTTCGAGCGCACGGCGCGCAAGATCTTCATTGCCGGCTTCAAGCGCTTTGATCGCCTGTTGTTCACGCTTTGCCATCAGCGTTTCTGAATCATCATATTTCTTTTTCAGCATTTTTTCATTGGCAATCTGTTTTGCGACTGAAGTCTCCGCATCGCGGATATCTCTCTCCATTTCCCTCATGAATTGGTCAAGCATTTTTACAGGATCTTCAGCTTTATCCAGCATCGCATTCAATTCTGAACCAACAATCGTTTTTACGCGTTTGAACATGTTAAACATTGTTATCCTCCTTTATATTTGGCTCTAAACGTTAGTGTTGATTTCCGCTGCAGGTGCTCGCTTTCACCCAAGGGCACAAGTGCGACATCCGTTTCTGCTTCCCTCCGGTCGCACTCACGGTGTCTTCTTTGCCGCGGGGCGGGCGCTGAGCCTCCTCGTCGCTGACGCTCCTGCGGGGTCTCAGCTGTCCCGCTATTCCCGCAGGAGTCTCGCACCTTCCACTCCAATCAACTAGTGAAAAATCAACATTGAGCTTTAACACAGCCTTATATTTTGATAACCTACACTTTATTGTGTTTTTTGAATCCTTTTATTCGGCGAAGTCCTTTATAAGAAAATCTGCTCCCTTTCAGACTGCCTGAAAAGCCTCCTGCTTATGCAAACGGCGCTTACCGGTACTCTCCGCTTTTTCAATCAACTTGCAGCCAGTATTTTGATTTCATACTCTTCGATTTCCCAGCCGATGCTTGCTTCGATTTCACCACCCCAATCTTCAACCGATAGGAATGATTCTTCAGCTTTATCGCTGAAATCGTAATATTTCACGATCAGGCCGTCCACATTTGCGCCTCTGCCTTCACCTTTCACCCTTGCCGAACCGCTTTCTTCAAGATAATATTCCGTTCCGTCATAATAAAGCTTATTCGGGATCTCGCCTGACAGCTTAAGCGGAATCTTTTCATACATGCCAAGTTCAAGCTCATCATCCATTTCGGCACTCAGCCATAGTGTGCGCCCATCGCCTTTAAGCTGATAAGCAGTCCAAGTGAAGTTGCCATCTTTATAGACAAGTTTTCCAACTGCTTGATAATCTTCGAGCTCATAACTGACAATGTCATCGATCTTAATTGAAAATACATCACGCTGCTTGATTTCTTCCCGTTCTTCTTTTTTGCCGAACAAGCGTTGAAAAAACCCCACATCTTCACCTCTTTTCTTTTCAATAAGTATATACGCATCAATTCACATAGGGTTTCAAAATAATCTTATAAATTTTTCGCCTTTTTATATTGAATGGTGCTTACCGCAGGATCAGCGACAAATTCAGTTCATTATGTTTCAATAAGTAATGATACCATACAAAGGAAGTGGACCGATGAATAACAGACTGAAGCGTATGACGGAATGGCTCAAAGAGAAAAACATCAATGCAGCTTTTATAACCTCCACCCCCAATGTTTTTTACTTATCAGGGTTTTATTCCGACCCGCATGAACGGCTGCTTGGCTTGCTCCTCTTTCCTGATGCAGAACCTATTCTTGTCCTGCCGGCTATGGAAAAGCAGCAGGCAAAAAACGCCGGCTGGGATTATCCCATGATCGGCTACAGTGATATTGACGACCCATGGCAGCTTATTAAGGATAGACTGGATCGGCAAAATATCAGGCCGGGTGTGCTTGCAGTTGAGAAAAGCCATATGACTGTGGAACGGTATGAGCATGCAGCCGCAGCATTCGGAAACCCTGATCTTGTTTCGGCAGAAGGGAAACTTCAGCAGCTCCGGCTGATTAAAGATGAACAGGAAACAGCGGTACTCCGAGAAGCTGCAAAACTTGCTGACTACGGGGTTGAAGTCGGCACAGCTGCAATAAAAGAAGGGGTAACCGAAATGGAGATCCTGGCCCGCATCGAATATGAATTGAAGAAGCAGGGAATCCGCGAAATGTCTTTTTCAACCATAGTGCTGACCGGGGAAAATACAGCGGCCCCCCATGGCAATCCGGGAAAGAACCGCGTTAAAAAAGGGGATCTGGTCCTTTTTGATCTCGGTGTTGTCC
Organism: Bacillus marinisedimentorum; assembly: GCF_001644195.2. Classification (NCBI taxonomy): domain Bacteria; kingdom Bacillati; phylum Bacillota; class Bacilli; order Caryophanales; family Bacillaceae; genus Bacillus; species Bacillus marinisedimentorum. The sequence goes on from NZ_LWBL02000028.1 coordinate 9,446, forward strand.
TTGATGGTTACTGCTCGGATATTACCCGGACAGTTGCCGTCGGTGACGTATCCGCAAAACAGCGGGAAATTTATGAAACGGTATTGCGTGCCCAGGAAGAAGCGGTAAGGATCTGCAGACCGGGTACGACGATAGGCGATCTGGATAAGACAGCCCGCAGCATCATCACGGAAGCAGGTTACGGTGACTATTTCACCCACAGGATCGGACATGGACTCGGCATCGAAGTCCATGAGTTCCCGTCATTGAATGAAAAAAATACCGGCATACTTGAAAACGGGATGGCCCTTACGATTGAACCTGGAATCTACTTGCCTGGAACAGGAGGAGTCCGGATTGAGGACGACATCGTCATAACCGCAAATGGAGCTGACATATTGACGCAATACCCTAAAGAACTGCAAATCGTAAAAGGATAGGCGAAAAACCATAATGCCAATCAGCGGAATGGTCTTATTAAAATAAACGGCATTCCGTTAAAGGGCAGTATTGTGAAAGAGGGAAATCCTCTGGAGCTCACCCGTTTTTCAGCTGCAGGGCATTCGATTTCCGCGGGGCATCCGGGGTGCCTCCCCCCGCAGGCTATTACACCGGATCTTTTCCGCTAAAAGGCGCTTTAATGAACAGTATAAATAAACGCAGGAGGTTCAAAAAACCCCTGCGTTTATTTGTGCAATTTAACCAATGAAACGTGTGCTGATTAGCGGATTAATCATATTGTTCATCAGTTTTACTTTTATCATAAAACCGGACTTCCTAGCCAAACCGGACGCATTTCTCCTTATTCAATCATTGAATGGGCATCATTGTATTCAAGGCCGTGTGCTTCCGCAACAGCTTCATACGTTACATAACCGTTCAATGTATTGATTCCCTTGAGCAATGCCTCATTATCACGACACGCTTTCTGATAGCCTTTGCTGGCAATTTGCAGGGCGTAAGGAACCGTGACATTCGTAAGGGCGATCGTCGATGTCCGCGGCACTGCCCCCGGCATATTGGCAACTGCATAATGGAGGACGCCATGCTTTTCATATGTCGGGTTATCATGTGTGGTGATCCTGTCTGTCGTTTCAAAAATACCGCCCTGGTCGATGGCGACATCGACAATGACCGAACCTTCGTGCATGTTTTCCACCATTTCCTCTGTTACAAGGCGCGGTGCTTTAGCCCCTGGAATAAGGACGGCTCCGATGACAAGATCCGATTCTTTTACCGCTTCAGCGATATTCAGCGGGTTTGACATCAGTGTATTGATTTCCGATCCAAAAATGTCATCAAGCTGGCGCAATCGGTCAGGGTTCAAGTCGATGATGGTTACATCTGCACCTAGTCCCATAGCAATTTTCGCCGCATTTGTTCCGACGATTCCTCCGCCGATGACGGTGACACGGCCCCGTTTCACACCTGGCACACCGCCTAGGAGGATTCCCTTTCCCCCCCTCGACTTTTCGAGGAACTGTGCGCCGATTTGCGCTGCCATCCTGCCGGCAACTTCACTCATAGGGGTCAGGAGCGGGAGCGAACCATTCGGCATCTGGACTGTTTCATACGCAATACCTGTCACTTTGTTGTCAACAAGCGCTTTTGTCAGTTCAGGTTCTGGTGCAAGATGAAGATATGTAAATAAGATCAAGCCTTCACTGAAATATCCGTATTCGTCCGGAAGCGGCTCTTTCACCTTCATGACCATTTCCTGGTCCCAGGCTTCTTTCGCCGTTTCTACAATGTGGGCGCCAGCTTCAATATACTGTTCATCTGTAAATCCCGAACCGAGTCCGGCCCCTTTTTCGATGTAGATATCATGACCTGCCCCTGCGAGTGTCAAAACTCCTGCCGGGGTCATGGCAATACGATTTTCATTATTTTTGATCTCTTTCGGTACTCCAATTCGCATGGGTACACTCCTCCTCACATAGTAGAATTCCCATCCCCATAATTGCCGGCCCAGAAACTCCGCTGGCTGGCGCATAAAGATGAAAGCACTTACATTCTTCATTATAGCGAATATACGGCAAACCAAAAAGCATAGTTTTGAATTTCTTTAAAACACTTGTACGCAACTCCTGTTCATCTGCCTGTTTATTTTCCGCAAAAAGTCTCTCCGCAGCCGGAGAGACTTTTCTTGTCTGTCACTTTTCCCATACCCAAGTAAAAAGTTTTCCGTTTTTATTGATCCACCTTACATCAAGCCGTTCAATCTCTTTGTAGTCCCGTTTTTTCAGAGTGCTGACCATGTCCTCAACTGAAGCTGTTTCAGAAATTCCGAGCAGGCTGAACATTTTCTCTACCGCCTCTTTTGCAGTCTTCCCTTTCATAACCTTATCACCGACTTCCAGCTCGTACTCTTCCGGGTTCCGGAATTCCCATTCCGTCTCTTCCCCATTCATGATGATTGTTGCTGTAAAGGACAGGCTGTCTGTATAATCGGCAGCACTGGCACCCGCCGGAACGGAAAACAAGCAAAAAAATATGACGCATCCGTGTAGCGCTGATTTTAGCATGGTGATCACCTCACGGATAGGATGCGTCTTTATGGGGAATTTATTCAATTAGCGATAGCGATGGACGACATCGAGAGCACCCGTCACTTCAATGATTGATCCTGTTACCATATCTGAATCTTGTTCACATAAGAAGAGGATAGTCCTGGCAATGTCCTCACCTGTTCCAGACCGGCCGATTGGCGTGATGGTACCATCATTCATCTTCCTTGCATCACAAATGGATGCTTCTTTCATTTCACCAAGGATATTCCCCGGGCAAATCATATTTGCGGTGATTCCGTGTTCCGCTTCTTCGATTGCAATAGTCTTTGTAAGCGAGACAAGGCCGACTTTAGCCGCACTGAAAGCCGACCGGTAAATCCAGCCGGGAGCGGTGCCCGCCCCCTGGAAGCCATAAGTGATGATACGGCCGAATTTCTGTTTTCGCATCAATGGAATCGCTTCTTTCACCAGGTGGAAAACGGAACTTAAATTGCCGTTTATCATTTCATCCCATTCATCTGTTGAATAGTCGGCCAATTTTTTCCGTTCAAATATGTATGGGCCTGCATTATTAATCAAAAAGTCGATGCGGCCGAACTTCTCTTTCACTTCATTCATCATGCGCTCGATATCTTCTTTTTTGGTGACATCTCCCTGCACAAAGTGCAGACGTTTTCCAACATCGGAAAATTCACGTTTCAACTTTTCAACCGCCTCTACATCGCTTCGGTAATTGACGGTTACTGAACATCCTTTGCGGAGTAATGCTTCGGTCACTTTTTTCCCGAGCCCTTTTGACCCGGCAGTAATCATAGCATGCTGCATGGTTCCGCCTCCCTTAAGGATTAATGCATAAATATCATTTTAGCATATCCCGCTTTCATTTACTTCATTTCAGGTTTACTTAGAAAAAGAACGTTACCCTTAGCCTATTATAAAAATAATGGGACAGTGTCATTTTTTGTTCAAATTATTCAAAAAGATAAAACTATTTAAGCGGTGCTGAATGATATAATAGAAGAAGGGAATTGATATTCGCACATGAAGGAGGAATAGACGGTGAGTTTAACGTATAACAATATTCTCGTGGCAGTTGACGGTTCCAAAGAGGCTGAATGTGCTTTTAAGAAGGCGGTGCAGGCCGCAAAGCGCAATGATGCGAATCTGATTATCACCCATGTCGTTGATACTAGGACTTTTGCGACAGTTGAAGCGTACGACCGTCAAATTGCCGAACAGGCTGAAGAATATGCCGAAGAACTTTTGAATGAGTATAAAAAAGAAGCAGAAGAAGCCGGTCTTCATCATGTGAAACTTCATATCGAATACGGGTCCCCAAAAGTGAAAATAGCAAAGTATATCGCACCCAAGTTTGATGCAGACTTGATAGTAGCAGGTGCGACCGGGCTGAATGCGGTTGAACGTTTCTTTATTGGAAGTGTATCGGAACATATTACCCGTTATGCACAATGCGATGTACTGATTGTTAGGAATGAAGCATAAAATAACATCATATAAAAAAGTGCAAGCCGCCCGCTTAGCGGCGTACCGCATAAGCAGGGATCACCGCTTATGACGATAGCCGCCAGGGCTCGCAGCCGGACATTGATCTTGCTTAAAAACTTATATTTTCTTACCTATTAAAAAAGAACCGGGATGCCCGGTTCTTTTTTGTGTGCCTTCCCGCAGAAATACAGGACCTATTGTTGATCAGCCTGAAACCCAAGGCTCGCCGCCGCTTGCTGCAGCTGCTTCCGAACCGCTTCAAAGCCGGTCCCCCCTGCACTGTTACGGCGGGCGACTGCTGTCTCCGGCTTCAGCACTTCATAAATGTCCTCATCAAAAAGCCCTGACACCTCCATATATTTTTCCATGCTGACATCAGCCAGATATACCCCTTCTTTTATGCAATAAAGCACTATTTTTCCGACGGTTTCATGCGCCTCGCGGAATGGCATTCCTTTAGCGGCCAGATAATCTGCCAGCTCGGTCGCATTGGAAAAATCCTGGCGTGTGGCGTTTGCCATCTTCCCGGTTTTCACCGTCATCGTCTCAATCATGCCGGCCATGATCTTTAAAGAGCCTTTCAGCGTTTTCACTGTGTCGAACATGCCTTCTTTATCTTCCTGCATATCTTTGTTGTAAGCGAGCGGTGTGCCTTTCAAAACGGTTAACAGCCCCATCAAATGGCCATATACCCTGCCTGTCTTCCCGCGGATCAGTTCTGCCATATCAGGATTCTTCTTTTGCGGCATGATACTGCTTCCTGTTGCAAACGTATCATCGAGCTCAATGAATTGAAATTCCTGGGTCGACCACAAAATCAATTCTTCACAAAATCTGGATAAGTGCGTCATCACAAGCGATGCGTTGCTTAAGAACTCCACTATAAAGTCACGATCACTCACCGCATCAAGACTATTTTCATAAATCCCGGCAAAGCCCAGCTGTTCAGCAGTGTATTCGCGGTCAATCGGGAATGTTGTCCCGGCAAGTGCGCCTGCACCGAGCGGGGAGCGATTAATCCGTTTCTTCGCTTCCCCCATTCGCTCTTTATCCCGCTGAAACATCCAGAAGTAGGCGAGCAGATGGTGGGCGAATGAAATCGGCTGCGCCCGCTGCATATGTGTGTATCCCGGCAAAACCGTTTCAACATGTTTTTCTGCCTGATTGAACAACGCCTGCTGTAAATGGTTGATACCTGCAAGGATCTCCTCGCTTTCTTCCCGAAGGTACAGATGCATATCTGTTGCCACCTGATCATTGCGGCTTCTGCCGGTATGGAGTTTGCCGCCGACAGGCCCGATTTCATCGATCAGCAGTTTCTCGATATTGAGATGGATATCTTCATATTTAACTTCGTATTCCAGTTTCCCGGCCTTCGCTTTTTCAAGCAGGGTATGCAAACCCTGCTTGATCGTTTCAGCTTCTTCATTTCCCAACACACCCGTTTTATGGAGCATGCTGACATGGGCGAGACTGCCCGTGATATCCTGGACGGCAAGTTCCCGGTCAAACGGTATGGAAGCGCCGAATTCGTCGACCCACTCTTCTGCACTTTTTTCAAACCGGCCGCCCCACAATTTTGTCATGCTTTCACCTTCTTCTGGTGAAGGCTGCTGTATACCTTTGTCGGAAGCCCCCACAGCTCTATGAAACCTTTGGCTGCTTCATGGTCAAACGCATCTTCAGCGCTGTATGTCGCAAGCTTTTCATCATAGAGCGAATACGGGGATTTACGGCCTTCCACAATCGCATGCCCTTTGAACAGCTTGATACGGACCGTGCCTGACACTTTTTTCTGGGTTTCTTTGAGGAATGCGGACAGCGCCTCACGCAAAGGTGAATACCATAGCCCATTGTAAACGAGTTCCGAGAGCTTCTGGCCGACAATCGGCTTGAAGTGTGCCGTTTCTTTCGTAAGTGTGATATCTTCGAGTTCTTTGTGCGCCTTCAGAAGCGTCAAAGCACCCGGCGTTTCATAGATTTCACGTGATTTGATGCCGACAAGGCGGTTTTCAACATGGTCAATGCGGCCCACACCATGCTTCCCCGCTGTCTTGTTGAGCTCAAGGATCAGTTCATCTAGAGGCTTTTTGATTCCATCTATTGAAACAGGAACCCCCTGCTCAAATTCAATTTCGATTACATCTGCTTCATCCGGCGTCATTTCCAATGGTGCTGTCAAATCGTAAGCACCTTCCGGCGGAGCCTGCCACGGATCTTCCAGAACGCCGCATTCATTGCTTCTTCCCCACAAGTTCTGATCAATGGAATATGGGTTGTCAAGGTCGATCGGAATCGGAATGCCATTTTCTTTGGCATAATTAATTTCTTCATCTCTGGACCAATGCCAGTCTCTGACAGGCGTCATGATTTCCAGCTCCGGATTCAGAGCCAGGATGGAAACTTCGAAACGGACCTGGTCATTCCCTTTGCCGGTGCATCCGTGGGCGACAGCGTGCGCACCTTCTTGTTCAGCAACCTCTACCAGTTTTTTTGAAATGAGCGGACGGGACAATGCTGACACCAGCGGATATTTTTCTTCGTAAAGGGCATGGGCCTGCAGAGCTGTCAGGGCAAACTCATCGGCGAATTCCTTTTTCGCATCGATGACAATCGACTTTTCCGCGCCGACTTTCAGTGCTTTTTCCTCGATGAAGGCAAGGTCTTTCCCTTCACCTACGTCAAGACAAAGGGCGATGACCCGATATCCTTTATCCTGCAGCCATTTGATCGCCACTGATGTGTCGAGTCCGCCTGAGTAAGCCAATACCACTTTTTTGTTCAATCTCTCCAACTCCTTTAAGAATAAATATACATAAATTATGATTTTTATACAATTTAGTGCAAAAAAATAACGATTAAACTGCCTGTTTAGCCGCTTTTAATTAATATGTTATTCACTTTAACAAGTTTCGTTCCTCTTTTCAAGAACTTTCTATAAAATTTACAAGAAAAATTCACTTACCTGTTCGCCACTGAACAATAATTCTTGTAAAATGGGTATTGGAGGGGAATACAATGAACAATTACTTCGAATATGACGAGAGACTGGGCATCCGCCTTCCTTTAATTTCAGGTCACTGGGAACAGTACGAACCAGAAACCCAGGAATCCATTTTACTGGAATGGGAAAAAATCAGGGGAATCATACCCGATCGGATCAAAGAACTGGAAATTGTTATCAACAAAAAGCAAGCAATGCTGGAAAACGAGGACAATTTCCATGAAAGCTGCTGCCTGAACAAAGAAATTGCCGACCTTGCTTCCACTATTAATGACCTATGGATCTGGTACAGGACAAACGGAGAAGTATCTGTTAAGCATCATCATTAAATTTAGACGTGCAGGAGACGCCCTCTTAGCGGCGTACGCATAAGCGGAGGTACCCGCAGGGAGGCGCTCTTTCCTCCCGGAGGGGATCACCGCTTATGACGATAGCCGCTGGCGCCTGGAGCTGGATGACTCCCTTCTCGCTTTTTTTCCACAACACAAAAAATTTATAATTTCCTTAACAACAAAAAAACCAGGGAGGTGCTATCCCTGGTTTTTTATGCTTACACCCGATCTTTACGAAGCTCCCGTACAACATGGGAAATTTCAGGCAAAATAAGCTTTTCCATTGCCAGCTTCACAGCACCTGATGAGCCTGGTGTTGAGAACACGGCAGTATGCATGGCGACACCCGCAATGGCCCTTGATAAAATGGCCGCCGATCCGATATCTTCTGTGTAACTTAACATGCGGAACAGTTCACCGAATCCGACCATTTCCTTATCAAGCAGCTGGGATACGGTTTCAATTGTCACATCACGGTGGGCGATACCGGTTCCACCATTTGTAAGGATGACATCAATCCGGCTGTCTTCACACCCGTCAAGTATGGCTGAACGAATCGGAATCGGTTCATCTTTAACGATTTCATAAGCCGCTACATCATGGCCGTTTTCTTCAAGGTACTCGATCATCCTTTTCCCGCTCTTATCGGTTTCTTTTGTCCTTGTATCACTTACAGTGATGACTTTGCAGCGGACTCTATCTGGAGCTTCCGCTTTATGTTCATGTACAGACATAATCTTCCTCCTTTCAGATAGTTGGATTACTGCTCGGCTATGTCCCCTTTCGTGTCATGCAAATGCCGCAGCTGATAAAACCGGTGGGCATATTCTGTGACTTGCCTCGAAAGCTGGTAATTCATCGCTGCGCCGGCCGCCATTCCAAGAAGAGGTATACCCTGGATCAGCTTTTTTCTGAACATCGAAAGGAATAATATTTTTGCAATCTGTTTAAGCGGCTCATTCATCCATGTTTCATCAGTGAGATCCTCTTCACCTTCATACCAGAATGTCCCGCCGTCATTTTCAATTTCACCTTTGAGCTGCTGCCACCCTTCATATTGGAGATGCTTCGGCAATGTGGAAGCGTGAAACACTTTAAGGGAAATCATCATCTCGCGCGGGTAATTGACGTCGTACCCGTATGTCATCGCAATCAGCTGGACTGCCCGTAAATTAAGGGCAGTCAAAGCAGGAACATCAAGGCCAAGTGTCAAAATGCCGCCAGTTCCGGATACGCCCCCCTGTGCAAATGAATAAACCCTATGCTTTGCAATTTGCTGTTCTGCTATGTATGAAAGCTGTTCGATTGAGAGCTCCTTCATATCATGGATGTCCTTTATATTTTCATCAAAAATACGCGCACTTGACAGAATCCGGTTTCTGGCATCCATCTGCAGCTGGGAACCCTGGATCATCGCGTGTAAATGAAATAGGATGGCATCCAGGCTATTGAAAAACCGCTGGCGGACGGAAGGGGCAATTCGCCCGAAACCCGTTTCCATCCAGGCATTATACATATTCTCAAAGTCAGTCGGATAATAATCCCGGTTTTTATGCTCCCACTCTTTAATGGACGAAATGATGTTTTGTTCCTGGCTGGATAACATTACAGCAATCCCCCTTTTCCTGTTTGATCGGCATCGCCGTTTACTTTCATTATCGTAGCTATTTGGTAAATATGCAAATAAACCAAAAAAATCGTTTGAATACAATGAAAAAAGAGCACTCCGGACGTTGGAATGCTCTTTTTTCCGTATTATTTATTTAAGCCGTACTTGACCGCATCACGGGCGATTACGACTTCTTCATTTGTCGGGATGACAATTACCTTCACTGGTGAGTGCGGGTAATTGACGAACGCTTCTTCACCGCGTGTCTGATTGAGGGAAGGATCCCAGTACACGCCCATGAACTCAAGGCCGCGCAGGACGCGCTCGCGGACAACGGTGGAGTTCTCGCCGATTCCGGCTGTGAAGATAATGGCATCTACACCATGCATTCTTGCCGCATAGGAACCGATATACTTATGAATGTGCTCAGCAAAAAGGCTCAGCGCCAATTCCGCACGCTCGTTGCCTTCCTGCACGGCTTCCTCGATATCACGAAGGTCGCTTGAGAAGCCTGTCACACCGAGAAGACCGCTTTTCTTGTTTAAGACAGATAGCACTTCTTCAGCACTCTTGCCGGTCTTTTCCATAATAAACGGTATGAGCGCAGGATCGATATCACCTGAACGGGTTCCCATTGTCAGGCCGGAGAGCGGTGTGAATCCCATTGACGTATCAATGGACTTGCCTCCTTCGACTGCTGCAATACTCGCACCGTTTCCAAGATGGCAGGAAATGAGGCGGAGCTGCTCAAGCGGACGTCCGAGAAGTTCAGCCGCACGCTCTGTCACATACTTGTGGGAAGTCCCGTGGAAGCCGTACTTGCGGATTCCGTATTCTTCATAATACTCGTACGGCAGGCTGTACATATAGGCCTGTTCTGGCATTGTTTGATGGAATGCCGTATCAAAGACCGCTACTGCCGGTACTTCTGGTAAAATTTCCTTGAACGCTTTGACTCCAACAATATTTGCCGGATTGTGAAGCGGTGCAAGTTCACTTTTTGCTTCAATCCGTTCAAGGATTTGGTCTGTAATCAGTATAGAATCATTGAATTCCTCACCGCCATGGACAACTCGGTGGCCGATGCCGTCAATTTCGTCATAAGACGCAATAATATGATGACTGATCAGCTTATCAAGCAGCATTTTAACTGCCACTGCATGATCTGGAATATCTGTTGTTTCTTTTATTTTTTCACCTTCGACTGTGATGGTGAAAATACCATTCTCAAGCCCGATCCGTTCCACAAGCCCTTTTGTGATGACTTTTTCTTCAGGCATGACAAACAGTTGGAACTTCAGTGAAGAACTTCCGGCATTGATCGCTAAAACGTTAGACATGTATATGACTCTCCTTTTTCAGTCCTTCTGCTGTATTTTTCCTTTTCAAAGCACCGTTATATAAAACCGACTATATCATTTAAACACTCGGAAACACGTATTGCAAGAAGGAGGAAGCCATGTTACCGTTTTCGTCATAAACTCTTTATTTTCTGAAATGCATTAATTCCCATTTCCGCCAGAATATCCATAAAACCAGCGATTGATCCTGTCAACCATCCCTGCCATTGCTGTTTTGTTGGAAAAAGACGGCATCTCTGCCATAAGCCCCTGTTTCGGCATATTGGTATTTTTACCTTTTTTCTGCAAAATAAAAATACTTTTTGCCATTTGCTCATTTTTAAACATCGATTTCGGCAACTGCAGCAGACCGAGAATATGCGTATTTTCTTTCAGGAACCTGTTTAATTTTTCAGCTTCCCCGCTTTCAAATAAAAAATTCGGAATCAAAAAAATCAAGTATCCGCCCTCTTTCGTATAGCGGAGACTTTGTTCAATAAAAAGATGATGGGCATAAGAATGTCCCTCATCCGCCTGCAATGCGAAAGAGGCGGCTCTTGCATCATCCGGATAGTAGCCGACCGGCAAGTCGCTGACAACAACATCGACCGGGTCGAGCAGCAAAGGCTGCAGACTGTCCTGATTGAACAGTTCAATCGGCATCTCTTGCCAATTAGCGTTCATATAAGCCAATTTGATGAGTGTTTCATCCACCTCGCTGCCAAATGCGGAAACTTGCTTATTCTCAGCACCGGCTTTTACCGCCATTAGCAAGTTTCCGATGCCGAGGGCAGGATCAAAGATTCTCATTTGCTCCCTGTTTTCGGTCAATTTGTTCAAGAGGTATCCGATGAAAACAGCTACAGCATCCGGCGTCACCATATGGTTCTGCTGAGTGGCATCTTTCATTCCTTTCAAAACTGCAAGCCCAAACGCTTTTCGCTTTTCCTCTTTACTAAATTGATCAAGCGTGTTGCGGTCATATAATTTTTGAAGTTTCCGGGCTGCCAGATCATTAACATCCTGCAAAACGGTGCCCTCATATAGATTTTCTGCTGCTTCAGCAAGGGCATCCAGGTAAACGGCATCCAACTCGTCGGCGAGCAGTTCCGCAGACTCGTCCAGCACCTGAAACAGCTTTTCCATCTTCGTCAATTCATTCATTTCCGTACCTCCGTTTTCATCTCTAATAAGTTATTCTATCAGATAAAACGGCACGAATAAAATACACTGGCTCAAGACCAGCACAGTGCCTTTAATCCACATTTCAATCACGCTTACATTTTATATTTTCCTTAACAACAAAAAAAGAGAAGCCGCCATCCGGCAGCTTCTCCCGTCGTTATATTCAGAGGGCTTTTTTGGCAGCTTCAAGAGCAGCTTCATAATCGGGGTGGTCTGTAGCTTCATTTACGTATTCCGCATGGATGACTTTGTCATTTTCATCAATGACAAAAACAGCTCTTGTCAACAGCCTTAGTTCTTCAATCGCAACACCATAAGCTTTGCCGAATGACAGGTCACGGTGGTCGGAGAGCGTAACCACCTGCTCAAGGCCGCTTGAGCCGCACCACCGTTTCTGGGCAAAAGGAAGATCTGCGCTGAACGTATAAACGGTTACACCATCAATGTTTGCTGCCTCTTCATTGAACTTCCGGGTCTGCTGATCGCATACCGGCGTATCAAGCGACGGCACGACACTGAATATCCGGACTTTGCCTTTTGCGTCCTCAAGGGTGAATGATGATAAGTCGTTGGCCAGCACATTAAAATCCGGTGCTTTGTCCCCCTCCTTCACTTCATTCCCGAGCAATGTGACAGGGTTGCCTTTAAACGTTACATTTGCCAATGAAATCCCTCCCGTTTTTAATATATGTACAGTGTTAAATATATCCGTGACGGGCTAGTTTTTCAAATGATATGGTCAACAAGGTTCGGGCTTCCGTCAAAAAGAGCGCAAATGAGCCGAATTTGAAGGTCAAAGATAAAGAAAATCGACTGAATGTATGCATCCCGGACCATCTCACTTTCTATGTCACAAAACAGCTCAAAAGTCAGAGCCCACTTCAATGAATCCTTAGGATATTTTTAAAAACAGCAACTTTTCTTTTGAAAATCCGATTTACCTTCTATAACGGCTGATTTATTTTCAAATTCGGACGTCTTTCTTTTTTTCGTCCCTCTCCACTTTCTGCAGATGCGGGACTAAGTGCAACAGCCAGAACAAATGCGCCAGGCGCCCGCTTAGCGGCGTACGCATAAGCGGGGGTTCCCGCAGGGAGGTGGTTCTTTCCTCCCGGAGGGGATCACCGCTTATGACGATAGCCGCTGGCGCCTGGAGCTGGACGATTCTCTTCTGGCTTTTTAGCCGCAACGCTTACATTTTATAATTTCCTTAACAAAAATAAAGCCGGCTGCTCAAAGCAGCCGGCTGAACCGTCCTTATATCCCGGGATCTTGCATTTTTCCTTCGCGTGGTTCCATGTCTGAATGCCGGCCAGCTGAATTTTTGCTTCCGCCCATCATTTGCTGCAGCTTTTCTGCAGCCTGTGGTGCGAAGTCAAGGATTTTTTCAAACAAGTGGGTGCTTTCATCAAGATGCACCATTTTCACACCGTTTGAGTTAACGATCAAAAAAGCGATCGGTGTAATGGATACACCGGCACCGCTCCCTCCGCCGAATGGATGGCCCTGCTGTTCTCCGCCTGCCGGCCGCGGATTACCATCAACCTGAAATTCACTGCCTCCGGAAGCAAATCCGAAACCGACCTTTGATACTGTCAAAATAACGCTTCCGTCCGGCGTTTCAACAGGATCTCCGATAATGGTATTGACATCAATCATTTCTTTCAAGTTTTCCATTGCCGTTGTCATCAAGCCCTGGATTGGATGTTCTGCCATGGCTGCCGCCTCCCTTTCCAATATTTTAGAACCTTTAATGCCGCGCCAATAGCATTTCCAATCCGAAAAGAAAACATACACTCAAAGCTCGTATCGAGCACGCGTTCATTGAATAGCGGGGTAACTTGCATCTGCGGTTCTGCCTTTAAGTTCATGAAGTTACTGACTAATCCGACCGTGTTGCCTTTCAAAGTCCAGGCCGCTCCGTAAAGAACAGCTGTTTGTGCTGCATCACCTGTTCCGATCCGGCTGTGCCATTCCAACCTGGTGACACTGATTTTGCTGAGAAAATGGCGTGTGATATTTTTGAAGTGTGAAACATGTTGTATGAAGTCCTGGGCTTTATCAATCTGATTTTTAATAGTCTGCCAGGAGAATTTGACTTCCTTCTCTTTTGAGGGTTTCTCGTTTTTTTTTCCGGATTTCTGCTCTTCTTTGACGACAAATGCATCCTCTTCATTATTCCAGCTCATCAGTGGAATATCGAGGGTATAGGAAATAAGCCCTTTCCAGATCAGGAAAGTGGCACTAAGGGCATCATTATTGTTGGCCCGTTTATAGTTAAGTTTGACAGTCAATTTCGTAAAAATAAGTATAAGGATAAAAACAATCAATATGCCAAGGATAATGCCGAACCATTTCATTTTTATTCCTCCCTGTTCCATTATCGGCAAAAACAGGGAATAATAAACCCGCTGCTTAGAGCAGCGGGCCTTTAAACTTTCTTTACCGTTTCGTCAGTACGACAATCGTATCGGCAAAATAATCATGAAATCCTTTTTTCTTTTTTGAAAATGCGACGGCAAGAAAACCGATGAAAAGAAGTGTTTTGGAAATGAATTTGCCGATGACTTCGCGGAACAGGACATCATTCCAGGTCAGGTCTTCATGCCTTTCTGACAACACCTTCAAGCCGAACACCATTTTCCCGAGCGTCTGGCCGAACAGCTTTGTCATGACGGTGAAGTAAGCATACATCACGATTGCTGTTGCGGCTGCAGCAGGGGCAAACATGCTTTCTTGCGTCAACGGCGCCTCAATATATCGAAGCACCGGATAAACGAGTATACGATTCAGGCTTCCGATTACAATCAGGTCGAGCAAGTAGGCCCAAAACCGCATCCAGAAACCTGCGTATTGGATCATACTTGCTGCTTCCAGCCTGCTGTCCTCTGAACCTTCCATATCATTTACCGTTGTATCCATGCCGGCACCCCTCCTCTATCTCGCATACAAATACATCATGCGCGGACTGTTGGATTCTGAAGCGAGCTTCAGCAGCAGCTGTGTTTCAGCATCTTTCGTGAAGAGCTTTCCTGCTGTCATTTCGAACATTGAACCTAAGCCTGAATTGTTTTTGTATTCAAATACAGTGGCGCCGTTCAGTTTGTGTTCTTTTTTCATTGCGGCTATTGTGTCATCAAGGTACCCGAATTCATCAATCAGGTTGATTTCTTTAGCCTGTTTGCCGTCATACACACGGCCGTCGGCAATTTCGTATACCTTTTCCCGGGGAATTTCCCTGCCTTCAGAAATGACGTCCACAAAACTTTCATAGGAATTGTTGACCATCGTTTGCAGTATTTCCCGTTCCTTTTCTGTCATATCGCGGTTTGGTGACATGATGTCCTTATGAGGTCCGCTTTTAATCGTCTCAAACTCGACACCCAGTTTCTCGGCCAGCTCGCCATAATTGACTCCCTGCATGATGACACCCAGTGAACCGGTCAGCGTTTCCGGGCTGGCAAAGATTTTATCGGCCGGCGTGGAAATATAATAACCGCCGGAAGCCGCTATGCTGCCCATCACCACGTAGATCGGTTTATCGTATTTTTCTTTTAACCCGGTGAGCCGGTCATGGATTTCTGCACTCTCGGCAACACCGCCTCCAGGCGAATTAATATGTAAAATGATCCCGCCAACCGCTCTGTCTTCAGCGGCCTGGTCAAGCTTGCGCAGAAACGAGCGATGATGATATCCGACTGATTCAAAAAACGAAGTGGCATCACCTGTATCCTGAATTGTGCCGTTCACATGCAATACGGCAATCTTTTTGTCCTGTGATCCCTGTTCAAGAATCTTTTCTTCGAAGCCTTCTTCGGCTCCGAAAAGGAAATTTTCCTGAAAACCAGATAAATTTGCGCTGGCAAGGGAAGATACAAATTGTACTCCGATGGAAAACATAAACAGTACAACTGCAATCCCAAGCGCAAGCCATCTTTTATTATCCATTTTCACCCTCCTGGCTGTCCTGAAATAGTGGGTATTGCTAAAGAGTTTCCAAAGCCGCACCACTCTACGGGATGTTGGGGAGGGTGCGGGAAAACTGAAACGGACATTTTCCAATATCCTTTTAAAAGTGTATCAGAAAATGAAATGTATTCCTATAAGAGTATTTCTGATTGAAAAAAAACAAGCCGGCAGGACTTTTCCAGAAAAAAGAGAAAGTATAATTTGGGAGGATGGCTGATTCTATACTAAAGGAGGAAACACGGGATGCCAAATCGCAGAAATGTATACTTACATTATCATCCGGATGAAGTAACGCGGGATCAAATAGACGAACTCAGCCGGATTGGGGGAAAATTTGAATTTAAAATAGTAAAAGACCACAAGGATGCCAATATCATTGTAAGCATCGGCGGAGACGGAGCCTTTTTGCAAGCCGTCCGTAAAACTGGGTTTCGTGATGATGTGTTATATGCTGGTATAACCACACCAGGAGAACACCGCCTGTATTCAGATTTCAGTCTTCAGGGAGTGGAACAGTCTCTCGATACGATCCTTGAGTCAGAAATAGAGGTCAGGCGTTATCCTTTGATAGATGTCATGATCGACGGCCATACCTCATTCAAATGCTTGAATGAACTGAGTATCAGATCGAGCAATATCAAGACGTTTGTTATCGATGTTTTTATTGATAACCTCCATTTCGAAACATTCAGGGGAGATGGGATGATTATTGCCACGCCTACAGGAAGCACCGCCTACAATAAATCGATAAACGGCGCGGTAGTCGATCCGCTTCTTCCCTGCATGCAGGTAAGCGAACTCGCTTCCTTGAATAACAACCGATACCGGACACTCGGCTCATCCTTTATTTTAAGCGGCCGGAGAGCTCTTACTTTAAAGCTGACCGACAACAACGGGGGCAATGATTTTCCGATTATCGGGATGGATAATGAAGCACTCGGGATCCAGCATATAGATGAAATCAAAGTGGAATTGAGTGATCGTATCATCAAGACTGTCAAACTGAAAAACAACTCCTTCTGGGAGAAAGTCAAACGCACCTTTCTTTAATCCGTTTCCCGGAATCCAGTCCATCACAAAACCCCCGGCCCGTGCCGGGGGTTTCATTAATTTTCATATTGGACAGTGTCATCGACAATTGTCATTCTCACCTGCGCTTCGAGGATTTCGTCAGCCGGGATTTTAAAAAGATCGCGGTCAAGAACTGTAAAATCCGCACGATAACCGGCTTTGATTAAGCCCCGTTCGTGTTCCTCACACACTGCCTGTGCACTTCCGACAGTATACAGACGGACTGCCTCATAAGGGGATAGCCTTTCATCCGGAAGATACGTTTCGGTTTCTTCCGGCTTGCGGCGGGTAACAGCTGCATAGATTCCTTGCAGCGGATCGGCCTCCTCGATCGGCGCGTCCGATCCTCCAGCACAAAGCACACCATAATCCAGCATCGTCTTCCAGGCATAAGAAAGACGGATACGTTCCTCCCCAAGCCGTTCAATCACCCACGGAAAATCAGAAAGAACAAACTGAGGCTGAATATCGATGATGCAAGGCGTGTTCTTGATTCTTTCAAGCAATTCCCCTGTAAGAATCTGTCCGTGTACAAAACGGTCTCTCTGTCCAGGCGCAGGAGGGTTGGCTTCCACTGCATCGAGCGTCATCCTTAGAGCTTCATCCCCGATTGTATGGACAGCAACCGGCATGTTATAAGACCGGGCTTCCGCCACGATGGATTTGAGTTGTTCCTGCGAATGAACCGGGACACCGGACGTTTCTGGTGCATCTGTATAGGGGCTGCTCAATAAAGCGGTGCGTCCTCCGAGTGCGCCATCGGCGAAAATTTTCACCGATGTAAATCGGACAAATGAAGTTCCCTCCATATAGCCATATCCCTGATGAGCCATGTCACCCGCTACACCGTGGTGCACAAGCAAGTCTGCCCGGAATTTGATTTCTTTTCCGTCTATTATGTTTGTAAAGGCTCTATATGTCCTGTCAAAGCCGCCATAATAGTTCAAATCTTCACTGTGCCCGCCGGTAAGCCCCATTTTGAGAAGGTCGCTGATTGAAACGTGCAGCGCTTTTTGAATATAGGCTTCCGAAACCTGCGGTACAACAGCTTTCACAAGTTCCTGGGCGGTATCAAGCAAAAAGCCGGTAGGTTCGCCCTCATGGTCTTTTACGATGATACCGCCGGGAGGATTAGGTGTTTCGGCTGTAATATTTGCAAGCCGCAGAGCTTCAGAGTTAACAAGGACAGCATGCCGGCAAACCCTGGTCAATAGCATAGGGGCATGGGGAGATATCTCATCAAGTTCTTCCCTGTGAAAAATTTTCCGGTCCACGAACCGGTTTTCATTCCACCCCTCACCGAGAATCCATTCCCCAGGCTCTGTCTCTTTGGCCTTCCGGCGCAGTTCCGAAGCCATTTCTCCTGATGATGTGCACCTCGATAGGTCAAGCCTCAGCAATTTTTCGCCATGTCCGATTATGTGAAGGTGGCTGTCTGTAAAGCCGGGATACATGACACCCCCATCAAGGTTGATTTCATCCTCAATCAGGTCATGATACCGTTCCTTCAAATCGGGGAGCGGCCCGCCTGCCAAAATTTTGCCATTATCCGTTACTAGGGCTTCTACTGTATCCTGATCATTTTCCATTGTATAAATAGTTCCCCCAAAGTATAATGTGCCCATTTCTGACTGATCTCTCCTCATCTCATCTGTAAAGATTTTCTTATCATGATATCTTACTGAGCCTGTTTTTCCAACTCTTTTTGCCTCAATTCCACACGGCGGATTTTTCCTGATGTCGTTTTTGGCAGTTCCTTCAGGAATTCAATTTGCCGCGGATATTTATAAGGCGCTGTTAATTCCTTCACGTGATTCTGCAGGTCTTCTATCAGGCCAGGCTGCTCTGGATCGGCAGTATCTTTCAGCACAATAAATGCTTTGACAACATGGCCTCTGATTTCATCCGGGCTTGCGACTACCGCACACTCACTGACAAGCGGATGCTTCACAAGTGCATCTTCCACTTCAAAAGGCCCGATGGTGTATCCGGAACTGATGATGATATCATCTCCGCGCCCTTCAAACCAGAAATAGCCGTCATCATCCTTTTTCGCTTTGTCGCCTGTCAAATACCAGTCACCCCTGAACTGCATCGCTGTTCTTTCCGGATCTTTATAATACTGTTTGAACAATGCCGGTGTGTCACGGTGGACGGCAATGTCCCCCACTTCACCGGTTTTGGCGGGCTCTCCATATTCATTGATGACTTCGACGGCATTGCCCGGAGTCGGTTTTCCCATTGAACCAGGTTTGATCTCCATTCCATTCATGACTCCGACAAGCAGCGTATTTTCGGTTTGTCCGTATCCATCGCGGACATCTATATTAAAGTGCTTCTTGAATGTGTCGATGACTTCCCTGTTCAGCGGCTCTCCGGCGGAGACTGCACTCTTTAATGCCGGCAGGGAATAGTCGCCGATATTTTCCACTTTTGCCATCAGACGGTATTCAGTCGGTGTGCAGCATAATACATTGATTTCGTGATCTTGAAGAAGCGACAAATATTTTTGCGGTTCAAAGCGCCCATGGTAAACAAATCCGGTGGCACCGCTCCCGAGAACGGATAAAAACGGGCTCCAGATCCACTTTTGCCACCCTGGGCCAGCTGTTGCCCAAACTTTGTCATTTTCGTCAATGTCAAGCCACCCTTTTGCAGCTGTCCGCAGGTGGGCGTATGCCCAACCGTGTGTATGGACGACCCCTTTCGGCTGTCCGGTCGTGCCGGAAGTATAGGATAGAAACGCCATGTCGTCACGTTTGGTATCCGCTTCCCGGAGTTCCGCCGATGAAGATTCAATCCTGTCATCAAGGCTTATCCATCCGTCCTTCGCTTCACCTGCCGCCAGTTTGACGAAATCACCTTCTAGTCCTTCAAGCTGATCGGTGAATTGGTGATAGACGATAACGCCTTTGACTTCACCGTGTGAAATTCGGTATTGCAGGTCCTTCTGCCGCAGCATTTCCGAACTCGGGATGACGACAAGCCCTGCTTTCAAAGCACCCAGATAGACTGCATAAGCGTCAATCAGGCGGGGAATCATGACAAGGACTTTGTCTCCTTTTTGCAGGCCTTCTCCAAGCAGCGCATTTCCCACTTTGTTTACTCGTTCCATCAGGGAGTTATATGTAATATCATGTGACTGTCCCTTTTCATTCTCCCAGATAATGGCCGTTCTTTCTCCACCCGCAAACTTTTCCACTTCACTTGCTAAGTTGTACTCCTCCGGTGCGACCAACTCTTCCCTTTTCATTTTCATCCCTCCATGTAAGCATTTACATAATCTATTGTATCAAATATCTAAAAATTTTAAATATTAAAACATAATGTTATTTTAATATAATTATCAACATTAAAAGAGGAATGAGGTTTCCCTCATTCCTCTGCAGCCATTTTATTTATTTGTGGTGATGCTGATTAAAATTGTTGTCCCTGTCCGTTCATTTGAGATTGTGCCATAGATACGAGGCGCTTAGTGATTTCACCGCCTACAGAACCGTTAGCACGAGAAGTTGTTTCACCGCCAAGGTTTACACCAAACTCGTTAGCGATTTCATACTTCATCTGGTCGATAGCTTGCTGAACGCCAGGTACAAGAAGTTCATTTGAGCTGTTGTTTCTTGCCATGTCTTTCACCTCCTTGTATGCATAGAATGTGCCGGAACAGCAATTATCATTCACCTTTCTAATGGTAATTGTTTCTAACACCAGCATAGTAATAAAACTTTCAGTAAATAAGAAAAAGCTGGTTTGATGCGCATCTTTTCGAATCAATGCTTCTCTTCAGGAATGGTTATTGTGATTGTCAGGAGCATCATCCGTTGACAGTGAATTCAACTCCCTCTCTGCACATATAAAGGACGTGGCAGTTCTAAACAGCACATTTCTTATTCCACCGGCCTTCTCACTCATACTTCGCTGCATGGTTTGTCCCGTGAATCTTCATCTTACAAAATGCCGCACAAAGAAACTGCGATTGTATATTCAAGGAATGGTACTTCCTTTGGCTGCTTTATTACTCAACCAACAATCTGAACGAATGGAACCTTAGAAAAAAATTCCGGGCAATTTCTGCCCGGAATTTTTAAAAGAGGTCTTCTTCGAATTCTGTCGTATTTTCATTATGCGCCTCACTGTACCAGAGCGTCTCAGTACCTTCTACCGCTTCCTTCACAAGCCTGTCGACTTCAAGGTTCCCCTCATATTTCTCAGCAAACTCCTTTTTCGGCCTCGTTGCAGGTGAAGAAGGGAGGAAAACAGTGCAGCAGTCTTCATACGGCCTGATCGAAATGTCATATGTTTCAATGGCCCTGGAAATATCCATGATTTCAACTTTGTCCATTCCGATTAGAGGACGCAGAATCGGGTAGCTGGTTACAGAGTTGATTGTGTTCATACTTTCAAGTGTCTGACTTGCAACCTGCCCGAGGCTTTCACCTGTCGCAAGGGCCAGTGCATTTGTATTTCCGGCAACCCCTTCAGCAATGCGAAGCATCATTCTGCGCATGATGGTCATCGAATAATTTGGCGGAATGTGCTTATTGATTTCCTTCTGCACTTCCGTAAAAGGCACGACATGCAGCTTGATGCTGCCGCCATACGGAGTCAGTGCTTTTGCGAGGTCGATGACTTTCTGTTTTGCACGTTCACTCGTGTAAGGCGGACTTTCAAAATGAATAGCTTCCAGTTTGACGCCGCGTTTCATCGTCAGATATCCGGCAACAGGACTGTCAATACCACCGGAAAGCAGCAAAAGAACTTTGCCGCTCGAACCTACCGGCAGGCCGCCTGGCCCTTTAAAATCAAAACAGGTAATATATGTTTCCTGCTCACGGACTTCCACCCTAACATTGACATCAGGATTGTGGACATCCACTTTTAATGACTCACCGCTGTTTTTCAAAATGTAGCCGCCAATTTCCCTGTTTAATTCCTGGGAATTCACCGGGAATATCTTATGCGCCCGGCGGGAACTCACTTTGAACGTCTTCGCCTCGGGCTTGGCTTCCCTTAATGCGGACAGGGCGCCTTCTTTCATGGAATCGAGGTCATTATTGACCTTTACCGCAAGGCTGAAAGAATGGATTCCGAAAACCTGCTGGAGCCGCGCAGCAACTTCCTCGTGGCTCTCGCCGTGCAGTTCGATGAAAAGCCTGTCCCGTGATTTATTAAATTTAAGGTTTTTAAAAGGCTTTAACTTCCGCTTAATGTTTTGCCTGAGCTGATTGACAAATTGATGGCGGTTCCTTCCTTTTAATGAAAGTTCTCCAAACCTGATTAAAATATGATCATATTGCATAGTATTACCCCATTACTTTTTTTAGTTTCGGTACCACCTGAGAGAGTTCATTCAGGAAAATACGCACTTCTTCCTCTGTATTGCCAAAACCGGTACTCACCCTCACACCGCTTATTGCCCGCTCTTCGCCATAGCCGCAGGCCTCAAGGATGCGGCTTGCACTGGCAAGCTTTGAGGAACAGGCCGATTTTGTGGATACGTATATATCCTTTTCTCCCAGGGAATGAATCAAAACTTCGGGCTTGACGCCGGGAACGGAAAAATTGATAATGTGCGGCGCACTGTCAGCCGCCGGCGTGTTCACTTCTATCCCCTCGATTGCCGCCAATCCGTCCATCATTAACCTCTTTAAGTTCTGAAGATGTTTCAATCCCCCGTTCTCAGCACGTTCCATCGTCATGCGCAAAGCTTTTGCGGCCGCAACAATTCCGGGTACATTTTCAGTGCCAGCCCTGCTCCCGTCTTCCTGTTTCCCGCCGGAGAACATCGGAAAAAGCGAAACACCCTGACGGATATACATAAAGCCTGTGCCTTTCAGCCCGTTGAATTTATGGGAAGAAAAGGTGGCAAGGTCAACCCCGGCCTTTTTCAAAGGAAGCGGAACTTTCCCTGCAGCCTGAATCGCATCGATATGAAAAAGCGCCTTCGGGAAGGATTTTAAAACAGCGCCGATTTCTTCAATTGGCTGTATGCTGCCGATTTCATTATTGACATAAATGATGGAAACAAGAATCGTATCGTCCCGCATCGCTTTTTTTAAAGTACTTGCAGAAACTTTACCGTATTCATCAACAGGCAAATACGTGACTTCAAACCCAAATTCTTCAAGCTGCTTGAAGGCTTCATGGCTTGAGGCATGTTCAACTCCGGTCGTGATGATGTGTTTCCCTCTAGTCCTGTATTGAAGGGCGGCGCCTTTTATTGAGGTATTATTGCCTTCTGTTCCACCCGATGTGAAAACAATCTCTCCAGGCTGCAATCCGAGCAGTTTGGAAATATTCGTGCGGGCTTGTTCGACCAATTTTTCCGCTTGAATTCCCATTTGATGGAGTGAGGATGGATTTCCGAAATACTTCTGAGCCACGGTGGCGAATGCCTCGACAGCTTCTGGATATGGTTTTGTTGTTGCACTGTTGTCCAGGTAAATCATGACTATTTTTCCCTTCTATCCGTTTTAGCATTATTTAATCTTACCATAAAACACGCCCGTAAAAAAATTTTCGGCGAGCTCACTGAGTTAACAACAGGCCAACTTCTTCCTTTATTGTTCAAAACCATATCCACATCATATCAAGGTAAAGCCGCAGACAATTTTCAAGGCGGCCTGCCCAAAAGAAAAATGCAGCATGCAGCTGCATTTTTATACTTCCTGATATTCGCCGATCCACTGCTCCATTCTTTTCAAAGCGCCGGGTTCCACTTCCTCCACGGTTGAAGCGGCTTTCTCCAGAGCCGTTTCATATTCAAAATCCCGAAACGCCCGCTCCGCATAATCGAGCTGCTGGGCAACATGAGGATACCTGCTTCGGTACCGGTTTCCGTATTGAATGACCCTTTCAGCGAGATCAGCCTGTTCAAGCAGGTGCAATGTTTTGTCATGCACCTTTTCGACGTCCTTTTCGGCAATCTCGAGCAGCTGGTTAACGCCCGGCATATTCAGCGGCTTTTCATCCAGCTTTTCGTTTACATCAGCAATGCTGCTGTCTGCAAACTCGACTTCTTTGATGTAATGCTCGGGCATACCCGGAATCGTCGATTTCTGAATAATTCTAGTGGTATCAAACAGCTTTCTTCTAAGGCTTTGGATTGTTTCCTGCGCTCTCCGCTCATCTTTTCTCAGGGCATCGAGCATCTCCTCATATTGAAGATGGGCTGTCTTGATTTCCTCAAGCGCCTTTTCCAGTTCTTTCAGTTCCCTCCGCGCCCGGAAATAGGACACCTTCTTCCCTTTTACCATTTCAACCGCTTTTTCATATGATTTGAGCAATTTCGCAAGTTTGCGCTCAATTTCCTTCTGTGTATCAAGCTCTTCGTAAAGCCTGTAGTTCTGCTGGACGATCACCGTTTCATCCTTCGTATGGCTGATAGCTTGATTCATTTCCTCAAGCTTCGGGCCAATTGCCGGAAGACCGGTTTCCACTTCCTGTTTTGCATTCACTTCAGCTTCCAGCTGATCGTAGATTTCTTCGACTTTTTTCATGATTTCTGCTACGCCCTGTTCCGCCTCAGAAATCTCGCCGTTATCAAGCCGGCTGCGGAATTCGATGACTTGGTTGGCCATTTCATTAATCTGCTTTTCAAAATTGAATTCATCAATCGGGTAGCCTTTTTCTTTCATTTCCATGCAGCCGCTATGCAGCTCTTTTAGTTCGTCTGGCAAAGTGGTAGTGCAAGCCAGGATCAAATCCGGCAATGTATCCATTTTTTCGGTCAGCTCGCCTAACAGGTCTTTTGTTTTTGCGACGATGCTTGCTGCCTCTATATAATTCCCCTGTTCCGTTTTTTTGTCGTACAGGGCAAACTGTTCAGCGGTCTCATCCAGCACTTCCTCAATATGCTTTTCGGCTTTACCATAGGAATGGCGGCGGGCCAGCAGCGTCTGTTTGCAATCCCTGTACGTTGACCGCAGTTCTTCCATATCCGATTCATTTCTTTCTTCACTGCTGATCAGCTCTTCCACTTCAGCTCGTATGATATCAATTTCATTATTCGCTTCTTCCAGCAGCCTGCGCGTTTCCAGGTTTACCTGTTTCGCCCTGCCGAAACGATAGCGGTCCGCAGCCTCCTCTGCTTCATAAAGCATTTCCTCCACATCAGGAAGTTTGCCGGTAATGAGTTCATCCCATTTAGCACGCCAGCGCTCGAACCGTTCTTCTGTTTCACCGGACATGTTCAATTTTTTGACCCTTGCGAGCTCATCATTGATGGGGCGATTCATGATATCAATTTTTTTCGCTTCCAGACGATCGACTTCATCGTATACTTTTTTCCGTGAATAAATTCCGTAGCCGACAAATGCTACGACAACCGTAAAAATAGCAGCAATTATGTACATGATGCACCCCTCCCCTCTTCTCTTTGTATATATCCAAACTCACGCTTGATGCTATTTTCCATATGTATAAAACCACCTTAGAAATTCTTTCTCATTCTGAACGATATAATTGTTTTTATGATACCATGTAATCAACAAATTTTGACCTCATTTTTTAAAAAATGAGCAAAAAAAGGAAAATTGCCATTTTGGCACAAAAGGGAGTGAAACCGGTGAAAATAAAAGCCGATGGCCATATCCATACCCCATTTTGCCCCCATGGGTCATCCGATTCGCTGGAATTATATGTCGAACGTGCGGCAGCGCTCGGATTTCAGGAAATGACATTTACCGAGCATGCACCGCTGCCCGAATCTTTTTTGGATCCTGCCCCAACGCGTGACAGCAGCATGAGCAGGGCTGATCTGGACCGTTATTTCACTGGTATCAGGAAAGTGAAAGATAAATACCGTAAAGATATCCGGGTGAACGCCGGACTAGAAGTGGATTTTATCAGAGGATATGAAAAGGAAACCGCTGATTTCTTGAATGATATCGGCCATGAGCTTGATGACAGCATCCTGTCGGTTCACTTCATATACGCAGGGGGCGAATGGGTGTGCATGGATTACAGTGCGAATGAGTTCAATCGGCTTACGGATAAAGCAGGATCTGTTGAAAATGTGTACCGGCTTTATTATGAAACGGTCCATGCTTCTGTCCTGTCAGATCTCGGTCCATATAAACCCAAGCGGATCGGCCATATGACGCTGGCCCGTAAATTCCAAAAAAAATTTCCGGTTCATCAAGATTTCAAACCGGAAATCCTCTCTATATTAAATGATATAAAGCGCCTTGGGCTTGAATTGGACTATAATGGCGCCGGCACAGTTAAGCCCGGCTGTCTCGAGCCGTATCCACCAGGTTGGGCTGCAGCGGAAGCTGACAGGCTCGGCATCCCCCTAATTTACGGTTCAGATGCCCATGCCGCAGATGGGCTCGGGCAGGGAATATCAGCCCTGGAGCCTGATGTTCGCTTCAGTCTGCCATCCGGGAGCAGGCGCAGGTATCACCTTTAACTGAGACTGGTGATGGCAAAGCGATTGCTCGATCCATCTCCTGATTTCACCGGTATATATTTTATAAAAATATTGTTCATTTGGATAAACATGGAGGACCTCAGCAAGATATTGGGGGTGCAGGTAAGGCATCGCAAACATCCCTTTCAGCTGCATGATCGTATAAGGAACAGGGACTTTGCGGAATTCCTTGCGTGAAATGCCTTCTGTCAGGACTGACTGCAGAAGGTATTTTTCTTTTGAAAGGTACGTTGTCATCAATTCACGGTTGAGCATCGTATCGAGCGTAATTTCCCTCTGTACAAAACGGGCCAGGTTAGCATTTTTCTGCTGAAAAGAGATGACCGCATCAGCCATGTTCAACAGGCATTCGCGGCGGCTTTTGCCCGTATGATCGTCATATATTCCTTCAAGAGCTGATATATATCCTTCCAGGAAACCCGTGAGCAGCTGTTCCATCAACCCTTTCTTTCCGCCGAAGTAATATGAAATCAACGCGACATTCACATTAGCCCTCGCTGCTATTTCCCTGACAGAAGTACCGTCGAACCCTTTTCTATTGAATAACAGGGCTGCAGCTTCCATCACCCTGTCTTTCGTAGCGTGCGTTACCTTCATCTGTTCCCCTCCTCTTTTCCCTAATTTCGGGGCCAGCCTTTTATTGTCCTTTTATTTTCTTTCGTAAAATTCGTGTATATTTCGCTAATTTTTGATATGATTGAGCTAATTTATTTGTTTCCGGGAGGGAAGAAACATGTTTAACGTCGAATCATACGAGGGAACAAAAGCGGAGAAATACGAACTTCTCCTGAAGCAGCTAAGAGCGCTGATTGAAGGTGAATCAAATCAGATTGCGAATCTGGCGAACGCTTCTGCACTTTTAAATCAATTTCTTGATGATATAAATTGGGTCGGTTTTTATTTGAGGGAAGACGGTGAGCTTGTACTGGGGCCTTTTAACGGGCTGCCTGCCTGTGTGCGGATCACTGTCGGCAAAGGAGTTTGCGGCACAGCCGTATCGGAAAGGAAAACGATGCGCATCGCAGATGTCCATGCATTCCCCGGCCATATTGCCTGTGATGCCGCTTCCCGTTCTGAGATCGTGGTGCCTCTTTTTAAAGAGGATGAAGTGATCGGGGTATTGGATATTGACAGTCCGGTTGAAAACCGTTTTGATGAAACGGACCAGCACTGGCTAGAACAATTTGCTGCTGTTTTGCAGGAAACATTTTAAGATCGAGCTGCCTTAAATAAATGTTCCAGCTATAACGTTATTGTTTGAATATCTGTATTCAGTCTCACTTTGGTTACTGCCCGTTTTTTACAATAGTTGATAAGCGAATCATCTCCCTTTCCACAGCTTCCTGATAAGCCTCCTCGCTGGGGGCGTCTCGTCTGTTTTCGCAGAGGGGTAAAAATAAAAAAAGGTTCGGTCCTTAGGATAAGGCCGAACCTTTTGTTATGTGAGCGGCGCCGCTCTTATGGATGCACTTGCTCAGGTGCAAGGACATTCAGGGCTTGATTGAGATCCGACCATATGTCTTCCCAGTGCTCCAGGCCGACAGAAAGTCGGAGCAGGTTATCTTTTATTCCCATATGAAGGCGTGCTTCTTCCGGTATGACAGCATGAGTCATTGTTGCCGGATGCTGGATCAAGGATTCGGCGTCACCGAGACTGACCGCGATCTTGATCATATTGACGCTGTTCATTACTTTCTGGGCCTCGGTCTTCCCGCCTTTGATTTCAAAGGAAATCATACCGCCCCCCAGTTCCATCTGTTTTTTTGCGATCGGATATTGCGGGTTTTCCATATCGAATGGATAAAAAATATTCTCGACTACCGGATGTTTCTTCAGCAGATCAAATATTTTGGCGGCATTTTCGCAATGGCGGTCCATTCTCAGCGGCAGGGTCTTCAAGCCCCTCAGCAAAAGCCATGCATCAAACGGCCCGATTACGCCGCCGATATCTTTGCGGGTCGTCATGCCGATTTCATCCATCAGCTCTTTTTTGCCCGCTACAAGTCCGGCGATCACGTCCCCGTGTCCGCCGATATATTTGGTTGCACTGTGGATGACAACATCGCAGCCCAGGTCCAGCGGACGCTGCAGATACGGTGAGCTGAATGTATTGTCTACCACAACCGGTATTCCATACTCTTTGGCAATACGCGCGACCATTTCCAAATCGATCAATTTCATTGTCGGATTGATCGGGGTTTCCAGATAAATGAGTGAGGTGTTTGTTTTGATTTGCCGCCTTATTTCTTCTTCCGTTTCAAGGTAACTGAAATCATGGGAGATGCCGTGTTTCTCTTCCATCAGTTCGAGGAGGCCGAATGTGCACCCGTATATTCCCCGTGACACAAGGATGTGGTCACCGCTCTTTGTGAGAGCGAACAGTACCGCAGAGACCGCTGCCATCCCTGAAGCGAAAGCAAGACCTGCTTCTCCGCCTTCGAGTGCCGCTATTCTTTCTTCGAGCGCCGTCACGGTCGGATTGCCGAGCCTTGAATAGATATATCCTTCACTCTCACCCGCGAATCGGGCCTCTCCCTGTTCTGCAGTTGAGAACGTGAATGTGGATGTCTGATAAATCGGAGGAGCCAGACTGTCATGATGGTGATTGGAATCGTAACCACCATGAATGGCTTCAGTCGCAAAGTTTTTCCGTTGTTCTTTTTTCATGCTATTCCCCCACTTTCTGCAAATTGTAAGCTGCCGCTTTCTGTGCCGGCATATTCCTCCCTCTTTAAGAATATGACAACAAACTCGTTTTTGAAAGCGTTTTCTTTCAGAAAAATAAAAAGAAGGGACCGGCAAAAGAGATATCCGGCCCCTATTCATTGTACACTACCTGATTCTTTCCCATGGCTTTTGCTTCATACAGCGCTTCGTCCGCACGGTTAAACAGCCGCTTAACCGAATCATCCGTCTCATTTTTCCAAACGGAAGCGCCGCACGATATTGTGACACAAGGGGCTGTTTCCTGTTCCACCTTTTCCGTAAGGCGCTTAGCGATCTTGACACCAGTCTCTGAATCCATGTTCGGCAGGTAAACCGCCAATTCTTCACCGCCCCAGCGTGCTCCTGCATCGCCTTTACGAATGTTCTTTTTGATGATTTCAGCTACCTGGATGATGACATCATCACCTTTTTGGTGTCCATATGTGTCGTTGATGACTTTGAAGTTATCTATATCAATCAACAGGAAAATACCCTTTTGATCCGTATCCATGGACTTCTGGATATATTCGTCGAGATAACTGCGCGAGTAAAGCCCGGTAAGATAGTCGGTGATGACCATATGTTCAAGTTCTTCCCTTAGTATAGCGTTTGAGAAGGCAAGAGTGGAATGATGGACAAGGGACTGAAGCAGCTTGAACTCGTTGAATGAAAACGCGTATGGTTTCCGGTGCATCGCTACGACTGCGCCTTTTAGAGTTTGCTGGTACACCATTGGCACAGCCATCAGTGATCCATACTGTGTCTCAAAAGGCCACTGACCAGAAAGGTTACCGAAGAACAGCGAATCTTTTTCCTTCCTTATTTTGTTTTCGAGATATCCAGCGATGGAACCAGCTTCCTCCGTAGAAAAATAACGGGTGCTTCCGGACAGGAACTTGGTGCTGTGACCCTGATCAAACATCATGAATCCTGCTTCATCGGCCTTGAAAAAGCGGGTGATCTGCTCAGCCATAAAAGAAGTCGTATCGCTTAACCGCGTAAAGGTGTTGAGACGGTGGGACGTTTCATTAATGAGCTTCAAATCCGTGATAAGCTGCCTCGACTGCTGATAAAGCTGGGCATTCTCAAGGGCGCTTCCGGCTGTATTGGCAAGAAGCAAAATGAATTCCACTTCTTCTTTAGGGAATACCATTGAACTCGGGGCGGTTACCTTCAATACGCCATATGTTCCCTGCTTTCCTTTAAGCGGGGCATACAGCATCGAACGCTGATCTTTCAGTGAATCTTCAAACTGGACTTCCCCGGTCAAGTAAGCCTGTGCAGCAGCCTGCTGCCATGGCTCATCTCCGAATTCAAGACCGCTTACATAATCACTTTTGAACGAATTGTTATCATGCGTAAGCAGCAGCCTGTAAGTGAAATCAGGATACATCATTTCAAGGCTGCGGACAATCTGTTCCAAAACTTCATTAAGATCTACTGAACTATGAAACTTGGCTGCCACCCGGGAAAGCTGTTCCGCCCTTTTTTGTTCATTCAGGTTCTTATAGTAGCGGTCTCCTTTTTCGAGTACATCACCGGCCATCTTCCCTGCCTGGTACAGCAGTTCAAGATGCGGCCTGCCCTCAAGCGGGAAATCCAGTTCATACATAAGGATGAACTGATCGTTATTGATTTCCTGTGATGGAACAAGGGGCAGAAACAGCCTGAGGTCTTCCATCTCCAGGAAAAATTCCGGGGAGAGTTCAAACATGTCGAAGAAAACCGGGCTGCCGGTCTGTTTTAATGACTGCCACTTTGCAAGTGAAAAAGAATGAGCGCGCGGTTTTTCCATAATCATGTGATTGGTGGAATTCTCCGGGCAATAATCGCCTGTCCATTTATTAAAGCTGTATAACGTCGTCTCCTTGACTGGGAGCAATTCCTTCATGCTTTTGACCATGGTGTCCACCATAAGGGAAAGGGATTGATTTTCGTCCGCTGTGAGCATCACGTCATAGCAAACAGCCTTCAGCTCCCTTGCCGCTTCATTCGGGGCAAGCTGCTTCTGAACTTCATTCTCGAATTGTCTTCCTATATATTGTTTCATCCTGTCTGTGCCATGCACGTAAGAGGAAACCGAAAGCCGGAACGGAGTTGTTCCGTTTGCCGTCTCGACCGTGAACGGCACCATCCACTTTTCCTTCTCCCGGTTTGGCGCTTCAACGGCGGACGGCATCTCGCCGATTTGTTTCTCAATCAGAACGTTTCCTGCGCCGTCCTCAATTGTTACCACTGCCGGAACCAGCATTCTGAGCACCGACCCGGAGTACCGGACGGCGCTGTCCAGAACCCCTTTCAGGCCAGCTGTATTAAAATCATCTACATATCCCATCATTTATCACCACATTTTCAGGCAGTCAGCGTCAGCATAACACCGGTTTCTATTCAGAAATACAGTATATATCCATTATATCCCCTATAGGACTGTTTTCCTATATATAACCTTCATGTTCATGCAAATTCCCCCCTTCACCTCAGGTGCCTTCTGTTCATAGCAAAGGTTTGATTCAAGATCTGTAATCACAAACTCAAATCTTAAAACATTCTTGACGGCGATTCTTCTAGAGGGTATAATGGCATTTGTGTGAAATAGGGCAGCCTGAATGAATGCTGTTATGGCAGTATTTTGTTCCTCACATGAGGTGTACCGCGTAACTCTTAGCTGCTGGAGCGAAGGTGCATGAAAACAAAATGCGCATAACGAGATTCATATCGGTCGTCTGTTTTTATTTTACAGATAAAAACAACGAAGGAGGAGTCACTTATGGCTCGTTATACAGGACCAACCTGGAAAATTTCCCGTCGTCTCGGAATCTCTCTGAGCGGCACTGGCAAGGAGCTTGAAAAGCGTCCTTATGCACCTGGTCAACATGGACCAAACCAGCGTAAAAAACTTTCCGAATATGGATTGCAGCTTCAAGAAAAACAGAAGCTTCGCCACATGTTCGGTTTGAATGAGCGCCAATTCCGCCGCACATTCGATCAAGCCGGCAAGATGAAGGGTATCCACGGTGAAAACTTCATGATCCTGCTTGAATCCCGTCTGGACAACCTGGTTTACCGTATGGGTCTTGCCCGTACACGCCGCCAGGCACGCCAGCTTGTAAACCACGGCCACATTACAGTGGACGGCGGCCGCGTAGACATTCCGTCTTACCGCGTACAACCTGGACAAACAATCGCTGTTCGCGAGAAGTCCAAAAACTTTGACATCATCAAAGAAGCTATCGAAGTTAACAATTTCATCCCTGAATATGTTTCTTTTGATGCTGAAAAATTGGAAGGTTCATACACTCGCTTCCCTGAGCGTTCTGAGCTTCCAGCCGAAATCAACGAAGCGCTTATCGTCGAATTCTATTCCCGTTAAGCCAAAAAACCGGATGGCCTTTGCCGTCCGGTTTTTTATTTAGTAAGATTATTTTAAGTAATTATCCGGTAATTCACCTGTTCCGCAGACAAACAATACCATAAAATAGCAGCAGGCTGTTCTTAAGCAGTTCGATTTATTATCATTTTTGATAAAGAGGAGTTTTATCAAAAATAACTTCCGTTTGATTATTCATCTTAAAGTAACTTCCATAGATTGATAATTCCCATTCTAAATTCTTATTCCGCCACCGAGACATAAATCCCCTCACATCGCTATTTTCATCAGGAAAACTTTGTTTATGTTCAACTTCCCAGCCATACCTTGGAAGTTCCTTTAAGTAGAAGTCATATATGTCATTCCATTTGTTTCCTTCCATCACATATTCATGCCCGGTTGGTCTTAAGCCCTCAAATAAAGGAATTTCTTTTTGTTGCTCTGGAATTACAGACATCCCCTCGTAAGTATCATCACTTACTCTTTGATATGTAAACCAACCTGCAAAAACTAAAATAGTCATAGTTCCATAAATCAGCAACTTTGTTTTATTCACCAAATCCCCCATTTCTCAACTTCGATTACATGTACAATTCAAACCCTTTGTTCCACTAACCTGCCCGTAAGTTCAAGTACATTCATTCGCAATCTCTAGATTGATTTTAACATATAATTACAAATTTTCTTTCGGTTCACCATGATCAGCCTTGCGAACAGCACCATAACTAACATTTAATTTAGAACGGTGACAACAGTTATTGTGGTGGAATTTCATATGCTCATTATGCTAAAAACCGACAATCGTTGATATAACAAAGAACAAGAACAGACCAAATCATATGCGATTTGGTCTGTTAATTAGTATGTTATTTCATTTTTCGCACTCAAAAAACGAACCCGTTAAGGCGGTTCCCCTGCTGCTTTTCCCTTACTTATAGGTGATTAAAAAGTATTTTTTCTTGCCGCGGCGGATGACGGTAAACTTGTCTTCTATGCGATCCTTTTCCCGGATCGTGTATTCGAGCGACTGCTCCCGCTCGCCATTGATGTATACTGCCCCATTCTTAATGTCTTCACGGGCCTGGCGCTTTGATGGGGATATTTTCGCCTGGACAAGCAGATCGATGAGACCGGCTTCCTTCTCTTCTGTTTCATATGAAGGAACATCCTTAAATCCCTGTTCGATATCCTTTGCACTCAAATCTGAGATATTGCCGCTGAACAGCGCCTCGGAAATGCGGTTTGCCTGCTGGAGTGCTTCTTCTCCATGGACGAGCTTTGTCACTTCCTCTGCAAGACGCCTATGGGCAACCCGTTTTTCCGGTGCTTCCTGCAGCTCTTTCTCAAGCTCCACGATTTCGTCTTTGGATAGGAACGTGAAATATTTCAGAAACTTCACGACATCACGGTCGTCCGTGTTGAGTAAAAACTGATAAAGCTCGTACGGTGTCGTTTTCTCGGCATCCAGCCATACTGCTCCGCCTTCCGTTTTTCCAAACTTGGTGCCATCGGCTTTTGTGACAAGCGGAATGGTGAATCCGTAAGCCTTCGCTTCTTCACCTTCCGACCTCCGGATCAGCTCCAACCCGGCTGTAATGTTGCCCCACTGATCACTGCCTCCGATTTGAAGCCGGCAGTTTTCCTGCTGGTACAGTTTTAAAAAGTCGTATGACTGAAGAATCATGTAACTGAATTCAGTAAAGGAAATGCCCGTTTTAATCCTTGATTCCACCGATTCTTTGGCAAGCATGTAATTGATGCTGAAATTTTTGCCTACATCACGCAGGAAACTGACCACATCCAGCTTGCCGATCCAATCATAGTTATTGGCGACAGCCGCCCTGTTTTTCCCTTCAAAGTCAAGAAATTGTGAAAGCTGCCCTTTGATCCGGTCACTCCACTCTTCAACAATTTCCTGCTGGTTCAGCGTCCTTTCAGCCTTCTTGCCGCTCGGGTCGCCGATTAATCCTGTCGCTCCCCCGACAAGGGCAATCGGATTATGGCCGGCGTTCTGAAATCGTCTTAATGTCAGGACTGTCAGTAAATGGCCGATATGAAGACTGTCTGCCGTCGGGTCGAATCCGCAATACAGGGTGACCGACCCTTTTTCCAGTTCCTTTTCCAGGCCTTCCTGATCAGTCACTTGATTGACCAGTCCGCGGAATTGTAAATCCTCCAATAAATTCATCTGGCAACGCTCCTCTTCCTGTACAAATTTGAGTTGACCCCTGTTTTTTTTGCATATAAAAAAGCCCGCCCCTGAAAAGGGACGAGCTTGCTCGCGGTACCACCCTTGTTGAAGGCATATGTATATGCTGCCTTCCACTCTCCTGGATAACGGACCAGTTCCGTCTCCTGCTACTGGCAATAAAGACCGTTTCCGCAAAGTACGGGCCCGCCTTTATGGGGGTTCACAGAAGATGCTCCGGGAAGTAATTCACGCCTGCCTTTGTACTGGCTCACACCGGCCGCCAGCTCTCTTGGACAGGGAGTCAGCCGCTACTTGTTCCCTTCACAGCATTTTTTTCCAATGTATGCTATACTAGCTTAGTTGTTCGCCGGCACCAGATTTATCTGCCCCGGCAATGGATATATCTTTTTTATCATAACTGTTCACAGAAAGCAAACATAATATTCGTCAAAATATACTCAATTACGGGGGTTTGTGCTATAATAGGGCTGAAATTTTAGGGGGTTGATGTATGGCTTTCGAAAAGTTTGATGATATAAAGAAGCGCTGGTCGTCTTTTAAGGACCACCATGCCAGCAAAAAGGCGGCAAAAGGCGCTCGGATCACATCGAAGGTTTTATGGAATTTATTGATTGTTTTCTTGATTTTCGGCTTAATCGGGACCTTTTTTGCAGGCGGTGTCGGTGCGGGATATTTCGCTTCCCTCGTTAAAGATGAGAAGCCCCGCAGCTTCGCCAGCATGAAAGAAGAGGTCTATAATTACGAAGAAACGTCACAGGTTTATTTTGCCGATAACGTCCTGCTCGGCAATCTCCGTACCGACCTTCAGCGGGACGAAGTACGTTTAAATGAAGTGTCAGACCATGTCATTCAGGCTGTCATTGCAACTGAAGACGAGTATTTTTATGAGCATGAAGGCGTTGTGCCCAAAGCGATAGCCCGGGCTATATTCCAGGAGGTCACAAACTCATCCGTCCAGACGGGGGGAAGCACGTTGACCCAGCAGCTGATCAAAAACCAGCTGCTTACGCGGGAAGTTTCCTTTGAACGGAAAGCCAAGGAAATCCTCCTTGCCCTCCGGCTCGAGCATGCACTTGATAAAGATGAAATCCTGGAAGCTTATTTGAACATTGTCCCATTCGGGCGCAATGCTTCCGGACGCAATATTGCCGGTGTCCAGACAGCCGCCCAGGGAATCTTCGGTGTCGATGCCAAAGACCTTACCCTGCCGCAGGCTGCTTTCATTGCCGGTTTACCCCAAAGTCCGTATGGATACACACCTTTTAACCAATATGGAGAGTTGAAAGAAAACCTGGATCCGGGAATCTCACGGATGAAAACAGTACTGGATCGTATGCGGGGTTCCGGTTTTATTACCGAAAAAGAATTCAAGCAGGCATCTGCTTACGATATTACAAAAGACTTTGCCAAACGCAAGGACAGCCCGCTTCAAAAGTACCCGTATGTCATGCAGGAAGTTGAAAGGCGCGCCGTTGAAATTCTTGCAAAACAAATGGCAAAAGAAGACGGCGTGAAACAAGAAGATCTTTATAAAGATAACAATAAGCTGTTAAAAGAATATGAAGCCAATGCGGATTCACAGCTCAGAAAAAGCGGGTACCGCATTCACACAACAATCAATAAAGAAATCTATGATAAAATGCAGGAAATAAAAAACAACTATACACTGTATGGTTCTGAAAAAGCCGAATGGAAAGTGGACCCTAAGACCGGTGAAAAAGTCAAGGTAATGGAACCTGTCGAGACTGCCGCAATCATGATTGAAAACAAAACCGGCCGGATCATCAGCTTTGTCGGAGGACGTGACTTTGAGAGGCAGCAGCAGAATCATGCCACCCAGGCTCTCAGGCCGAACGGGTCAACGATGAAGCCGCTCCTCGTTTACGCACCGGCAATGGAATTCGGTGCTGTTCAGCCGGGATCCGTCTTGATTGATGCACCTATTACCTTTAAAACACCGACCGGCCCATATAATCCCAAAAACTACGGCGGCGGTTATAAAGGATTGACTTCAGCGAGGAATGCGCTGGCTAAGTCCTACAACGTTCCTGCTGTCGAGACGTTCAGCAAGATTGTTAACCGAGAACCGGTTCAGTTTCTGAAGAAAATGGGCTTTACATCCCTTGAGAAAGGCGATGGACAATACCTTTCCAGTGCTCTGGGGCCAGTCGAAGTAACAATAGAAGAAAATGTGAACGCATATGCGACATTCGGCAACGGCGGGAAATTCGTCGATGCCTATATGATTGAAAAGATTGAATCAAAAGACGGAGATATCATCTATCAGCATAAATCCGAACAAGTGGATGTATTCACTCCGCAGACGAACTATCTAATGCTTGATATGATGCGTGATGTGCTGAAGTCCGGAACAGCGGCGAGCACGCCAAAAAGGCTCAAGTTCTATGCCGACTGGGCCGGCAAAACAGGTACATCCCAGTCCTATAAAGATGCCTGGTTTGTAGCCACAAATCCGAATATTACTTTCGGTACATGGATGGGCTACGACACACCAAAGAGCCTGCAAAAATCTTACAAAGGCTACAGCTATTCCAATAGGAACCAGAAGCTCTGGGCCGAGCTGATGAACGCGGCCTATGATATCAAACCGGAACTTGTGAAACCGCAACAAAGTTTCAAAATGCCGGGCGGCATTGTCCGCAGATCTTACTGTGCGATGGCCGGATTGCTGCCATCCTCTGTCTGCGCAGAAATGGGTCTGATGCAGTCTGACCTGTACAACGTCAAATATCTGCCAAAAGAGAAAGACGGCTCTGCTGATTCAGTAAAGTATATTGTCAGAAACGGTACGAAATTTATCGTGCCTGACAGTGCTCCGGATGAATTTGTGGAAAAAGGCCTCATGCTTGGCGGCGATGCCGCTGAAGAGTTGAGCAAAGTGATTAAGTACCTGCCGGAAACCGGAAAATTCGGCAACTTCCTATCGCCTGACTCGCCTAAAATCAACGATAACGGCAAGGCTCCAAGCCCGATTGGCGGAGTTAAGCTGTCAGGAAAATCCCTCAGCTGGCCGCTGCCTGGCGAGAAGGATATTATCGGTTACAGGATTTATCAGGCATCGAGCAAGAACGGAAGCTTCCGCAGGGTTGCTAATGTTCCGGCAAATGTCCTTTCCTATACAGTACCGGGAACAACATCCGCTTATTATGTAACTGCTGTTGATGTCGCGGGTAAAGAGTCTGCTCCGTCAGCGATTGTAGGCGGGCCGCCGGAACCTGAGCCAGAACCGAAACCTAAGGAAGAAAAACCATCTAAGCCTAAAGAGGATGACAACACCAATGAGCCGCCGGCTGATGACGATCAGCCGGGGGAGACAGACTCAGGCACCACAAACGGCGGAACTGGTGACGGAGAAAATCCGCCGCCAGAAGACGATTCCGGCGGAAGTGGAGACACAGCCGCAAACCAATAATCATCAAGTACAGTAAAGCCCTGGAGTAATGACTCCGGGGCTTTTTTATGGGAGAATGATAATGATAAATGAACAGGTTCCTACCCATTCAGGCGCTTAAAGCAGAAAAAAGGCTCAGCACGGGGTGCTGAGCCTTATACGTATCAGTCTTCCATTGTTGACAAATCTCCTGTCGGAAGGTCAAGTTCCCATGCTTTCAGGACACGCCTCATGATCTTACCGCTTCGAGTCTTCGGAAGTTTGTCCCGGAATTCGATTTCACGCGGTGCTGCATGGGCGGCAAGCCCCTTTTTCACAAACATGCGGATTTCCTCAATCAGTTCATCGTTTGCTTCATAACCGTCCCTAAGCGCAACAAACGCTTTGATGATCTCGCCGCGGACAGGGTCTGGTTTGCCGATGACACCGGCTTCGGCAACTGCAGGGTGTTCAACAAGCTTGCTCTCGACTTCAAACGGGCCGACGCGTTCACCGGAAGTCATGATGACATCATCAATCCTGCCCTGGAACCAGAAATATCCGTCTTCATCCATATATGCCGAGTCACCGGACACATACCATCCGCCGTTCGGCATAAAGTAGGATTCATATTTTTCCTGGCGGTTCCAGATTGCCCTCATCATGGACGGCCAGCCTTTCCTGATCGCGAGGTTGCCCATCCGGTATGGCGGAACTTCATTGCCCTGGTCATCCACGATTGCTGCTTCCACGCCAGGAATCGGCTTGCCCATTGATCCAGGCTTGATTTCCATAGATGGATAGTTGCAAATAACCTGGGCGCCGGTTTCTGTCATCCACCAGGTGTCATGGATCCGTAAGTTGAATACTTTCATGCCCCAGCGGATCACCTCTGGGTTAAGCGGCTCACCTACCGACAAAATATGGCGGAGCGAAGAAAGGTCAAACTGTTTCACCACTTCATCCCCGGCTCCCATGAGCATCCTGAATGCTGTCGGGGCGCTGTACCAGACCGTGACACCGAAATCCTCGATTGCCTGATACCAATTTTCCGGCTTGAACCGGCCGCCGAGAATCAGGTTGGACGTTCCGGCCAGCCATGGGCCAAAAACACCATAGGATGTACCTGTAACCCACCCTGGATCGGCAGTACACCAGTACGTATCGCTTTCTTTGAGGTCAAGGACCCATTTAGCCGTCTGATAATGCTGAATCATGGCATTATGGACGTGGAGAACGCCTTTCGGCTTTCCTGTTGAACCTGATGTATAATGAAGAATGAGCCCATCTTCCCGGTCGACCCACTCGATATCAAGATCCTTGCTTGCTTTTTCCACACGGCTGTAATAGTCGATGTAGGCACCTTCTTCTTTTACATCTTCACCGACAAGAATGACATGCTTCAGGTTCGGAAGCTCATCAACAGGTACCCGTTCGAGCAATTCAGGCGTGGTGACAATCACCTTCGCTTCACTATCCTCCAGCCTGTC
This sequence comes from Bacillus marinisedimentorum, assembly GCF_001644195.2. Lineage (NCBI taxonomy): Bacteria > Bacillati > Bacillota > Bacilli > Caryophanales > Bacillaceae > Bacillus > Bacillus marinisedimentorum. Next base: position 48,550 of record NZ_LWBL02000028.1, read on the forward strand.
CCGCACCGCTCCTTCCATGAACGCTTCAAACAGCGGACCGACAATCGCCCCGAGTTTTACGGCGCCAAGCAAGACGAAATACAATTCAGGGGAACGAGGCATAAAAATGAAGACACGGTCCCCTTTTTCGACATCGGCAGCTGATTTGAGCACATTGGCGGCCTTGTTTGTCCAATCTTTCATTTCTTTGAATGTATATTTCTCATTCCTGCCTGCATCCTTGTAATAAAGGGCAACTTTATTTTTCCGGTCAGACTCCGCATGCCTGTCGATTGCTTCATACGCAAGATTCACCCTGCCCGTTTCATACCAGGAAAAATTCTTTTCCACCTCCGACCAATCGAAACTCTTTTTCATTTCTTCGTAATTTTCCAGGTTGTGTTCTCCATTTAGTACCGGAAGCGCTTCCACTTTCATTCCCATTCCCCCTAATTTTAGTTTCGTAATGTCATTATAGTATAAAATAAATTTATTCTCAATTTTTAAAAAATATAGACAAAAAATATTTTTTCTATTGAAAACGCTTTACCTGGTTCGTTATCCTTTATAATAGAGGTAGTTTAAGCAGACTAAAAGATGGTGGTGACCGGATGGAACACAAAAAAACATACAACGCAGCAAGGCATAAAACAGCGCATGGCAACCTTCTGATTGAGGGGCCCGTAACGGCCGATACACTTGCCGAGCTTGACTTTCATGAAGACTTGACGGCATTCCGGCCGCATAAGCAGCAGCATGAAGCCTTAGTTGGCATTGCAGATCTTGAAGAGGGCCGGATCATTATTGCCAGAGACAATAATATTGTCGTCGGATATGTCACTTTCCTGTATCCCGACCCGCTTGAACGGTGGTCTGAAGGCAAAATGGAAAACCTAATCGAATTGGGTGCAATCGAAGTCATTCCGAAGTACCGCGGCGCAGGTGTCGGCAAGCAGCTTCTCAACGTTTCGATGATGGACGACTACATGGAAAACTATATTATTATTACAACAGAATATTATTGGCATTGGGATCTTAAAGGGACAGGCCTTAATGTGTGGGAATACAGAAAAGTGATGGAAAAGATGATGAGTGCCGGCGGGCTGGAATGGTATGCTACGGATGATCCGGAAATCAGCTCACATCCCGCTAACTGCCTAATGGCCAGAATCGGAAAAAATATAGACAGGGATTCCATCGAAAAGTTTGACCGGCTGCGGTTTATGAACCGGTTTATGTATTAAGAGGCATAGGGATTTTCCATAATTCTCTTTTTGTCTCAATGACGGGGGGAACAATCATGATTGTTGAAGAAATTATGCAAAAGCAAGTATATACATTGAAAGCCGATGATCCAATTGCAAAAGGCTGGGAACTTTGCAACCTTCACCACATCAGGCATTTTCCGGTAGTTGATGAGGACATGAAAGTAATCGGCATCGTATCGGACAGGGATCTCCGCGATGCAAGCCCGTCCATTCTCCACGACTGCGGCCGCCAGCAAGAAGAACTTGAAAAGCCGGTCTCTACCGTTATGACACGCGATGTCATTACCGGACACCCTCTCGACTTTGTAGAGGAAATTTCCGCTACTTTTTTTGAAGAAGACATCGGCTGCATGCCAATTACCCGCGATCAAAAACTGGTCGGGATTGTAACTGAAACTGATTTGTTAAATACCTTTGTTATGCTCACAGGTGCTAACCAGCCAGGCTCGCAGCTGGAAGTGAAAGTCCCCAATCAAGCAGGCATCCTTGCTGAGGTGACCTCTGTTATCGGCCGTCACAAAGTGAACGTTTCCAGTGTCCTCGTCTATCCCGGCAAAACGGACGACTACAAAATTCTCGTTTTCCGGGTGCAGACCATCAACCCGATGAATATCATCCGTGATTTGAAAGGGGAAGGATATGAAGTGCTATGGCCCAACCTTCCGGGAGTCTCATCATGAGGGAAGCAGCTTTCATATATTCAGATGAATTTGCACGATATAAGTTCCATGATCAGCATCCATTCAATCAGCTCCGCGTGCAGCTGACGTTTGAACTGCTGAATACAATGGGGGCTCTTCAAGATAAAGATATCGTCCCGCCGCGCCCGGCGACGGACGATGAGATCGCACTCATCCATGATGTCAATTTCATCGAAGCCGTCAAAAAAGCGGGGAAAGGCGAGCTTCCTGAAGAACAGGCAGGAAATTTCGGGCTTGGCACTGAGGATACGCCCATTTTTGAAAACATGCATGAAGCGAGCTCCCTTATAGTCGGCGGAACACTGAAGGCTGTTGAGCTTGTAATGGAAGGGAAAGCCCGGCATGCCCTTAATCTCGGCGGCGGGCTGCATCATGGATTCAGAGGGAAAGCCTCTGGATTTTGTATCTATAACGACAGTTCTATCGCGATCGAATATATGCGGAAAAAATATGATGCAAGAGTGTTATACGTGGATACTGATGCACACCATGGCGATGGTGTACAATGGTCGTTTTATGATGATCCGAATGTGTGCACATTTTCAATCCATGAAACCGGCCGTTATCTCTTTCCGGGTACAGGTGCGGTAAACGAACGTGGAGCAGGGGCCGGTTATGGTTGTTCTTACAATATCCCGCTTGATGCGTTTACCGAAGATGAATCGTTTCTAGAGTCTTATGAAACCGCTCTCAGGGAAATAGCCGAACATTTCCAACCTGATGTGATCATTACTCAGAATGGCGCAGATGCCCACTACTATGACCCGCTCACCCATCTGTCGGCCACCATGAACGTATATAAGTCGATTCCGAAGCTCGCACATGAAATCGCCCATGACTACTGTGGAGGACGCTGGATTGCAGTGGGCGGCGGCGGTTATGATATCTGGCGGGTTGTTCCAAGAGCCTGGTCCCTGATCTGGCTTGAAATGACGAACAACCGAATAGGTGAAGGTAAACTGCCGCAGGAATGGATTGAAAAATGGCAGCCGAAGGCACCGGTGCAGCTCCCTGACAATTGGGAAGATCCCGATGGGTTATACCCGCCGATCCCGCGCAAACCGGAAATAACCGAGAAAAATGCCCAGACACTGACCAAAGCACTTCAAATCATACGGCAGAACAAAAAATCCCAAAAACGAAAATATCCATCGTGTTAGGACTTTGGCAAAGAACACCGGAACTTAGCGGTTCATACATGTAAACAGTCTCTTTTGATGATCATTCTTAAATTTTATTAGCATTAAGAAACATCCCGAGTAATTCCGATAATGTGTACATCTCTTATAACAAGGTTATTTACTATTGAATTCACATGGAAAATCCCATCATAAATAGCACAAAAAAGCTCAGAGCCCTGAGCTTTTTATTTGTTATGAAGGTTATTCCCCCTTTAATGGAATGAATATTCCATGGAAACGATCGGAGACTGTTCTGGACTATACTCGTTCCTTTCCGCTGCAGGCATTCTCTTTCACCTATGGGCACAAGTGAGACTGCCTTTAAATTGAAAAAAGAGAACTATTAACTTTGTCAATTGGCATGCTATTTCAATTATCAATTCACCAATGAAACTAATTAATCTTATATAAAAATGAAAATCGAGTATAAAACCTTTACGATTTCATACTCGATTTGGTGGCTAATTCTTTTGTCTCACCACGTTATCGGAGCTGGTTAAAACGAAAACCGCGGTCAGCTTTCTTTATTTTTCGAGTCTGAAATGACAATCTCCACCCTGCGGTTCTTTTGCCAATTGACCGAATTGTCGTTGGCAGCAAGCGGCCTTGTATCACCGTATCCGATCGCGGTAAATCGGCCGGCGTCAATACCATGGTAATCCGTGAAATACCTGATGACACTGCTTGCCCGCGCCCCGGACAGCTCCCAGTTGGAAGGATAGCGATAAGTATGTATTGGCCGCCCGTCTGTATGGCCCTCCACTTTAACCGGATTGGCAAGCGTCGTGAGCAAATGACCGATTTCATTTAAAAACGGCTGTGCTGCCTCTATGATTTCCGCTTCCCCAGTTTCAAAAAGCACCCTTTCCTGAAGGACAAGAACAACTCCGCGCTCATTCCGCTGAGCTGTAACGGTATTCTCCAGCCCGTTTTCCTCCAGGTATGCACGGATTTCAGCGAGAATTTCATCGAGCTGAGCATCATCTGCTTTTTCTGCGGGGGACTGCTCAGGCACTGCGGAAGAGTTAGCGTCAAGAATTGAGTCGCTGTTGAACGATTTCGCTACTGCCTGGAATTTGATCAAATCGATCTGGGACATGGAAAACAGCAAAATAAAGAATACCAGGATGAGCGTCATCAAATCCGCATATGTCACCATCCAGGCGGGGGAGCCTTTTTTCTTTTGCTCTTTCTTTTTTCTAAGAGTCATGGGCAGGTTCCCCTATCAGGAAATCGTTTTCCGTTCCTTCCATCAACGCTTTCTCCTTTTCTTCCTCTGATAGAAAAGCACTTAGCTTTTCTTCAAGGAAGGTGGGATTCTGGCCGGACTGGATGCCGATAATTCCTTCAATGACGATTTCTTTAAGAAAAACTTCCTCACCCGTCTTATTTTCAAGCTTGGAAGCCATCGGATTGAAAACGAGATTTGCCAGCAATGACCCATAGAAAGTTGTCAACAGGGCAATCGCCATGTTCGGTCCGAGTGCTGTCGGGTCGTTCAGATTCTTAAGCATCAGGATAAGCCCGACAATTGTTCCGAGCATCCCCCAGGCTGGTGCATACTCCCCTGCCTTTTCAATGATACTTCGGCCCTTGCGGTGGCGCTCTTCCAGGGCTGCGATTTCCGCATTCATGATATCTCTGATCATTTCCGGATCTGCACCGTCAACAGCAAGGAGGATTCCTTTTTTCAAAAAAGGGTCCCTGATTTGGTCAAGTTCAGATTCGAGGGATAATAGCCCCGCTTTCCGTGCCTTATCAGCCAGTTTAATGAATGTTTTGATCAAGCCGCCCAGGTCGCTTTCATTTGTCCGGAAAGCTTCTTTCATAATCCTGAATGTCAGCTTGATTTCTTTTACATTGAAATTAATTAGTAGTCCGCCGGCTATCCCACCCAATACGATGACCATTGACGATGCCTGCATGAATGATGGCAGCTGTGACAGTCCCGAGTGGGTATATATGCCGAGCAGAAGCATCGATAAGCCTATAAAGATGCCAACCGGTGTGAGAACATCTAACTTTTTCATGTCTCTCTCCCCTGCTTACAAAAAGTGGTTTATCACACTTTATATCGGCAAGGTTAGTTCTTTGTTGAGCTTCTTTCCTCAATCCGGTGCGGAAGTACTATTGTCTGGTCTTCCGTTGCTTCTTTATTCATCAATTTCGTCAACAGACGCATGGCGACTGCACCGATATCATACATCGGCTGCACAATCGTCGTAAGCTGCGGGCGGATCATCTTCGCCAGTCTTGTGTTGTCGAAACCGATGACTTCAACGTCTTCAGGGACGCGTAGTCCGCTATCCTGGAATCCATGAATGACACCGAGCGCCATTTCATCTGTCCCCGAGAAAACAGCTGTAGGCGGCTGATCAAGGTTCATAAATGTTTCAGCAGCTTCAAGTCCAGAATCATACGTATAATCACCGATCACAATGAGGTTTTCATCATAAGAAAGCCCCGCTTCTTCAAGTGCCTCTTTATAACCTGTAATCTTATATTCGCCATTGATCGGATCCTCAAGAGGCCCTGAGACATAGCCGATCCGATTATGGCCGTGATCGGTCATATGCTTCACCGCATCGAATGCAGCCTGTTTGTAATCAATATTGACACTCGGCACGGAATGGGACTGTTCGGTCGTTGCCGCAAGAACGATCGGTACCGGCGATTTCTTAAATTCTTCAACATGCTCTTCAGTTATTTTCCCGCCCATAAAGACGATTCCATCCACCTGCTTCCCAAGCATCGTATTAATGAGGTGGAGTTCTTTATCAGTATTTTGGTCAGAATTGCTTAAAATGATATTGTAATTGTACATTGTTGCAATATCTTCAATCCCACGTGCAAGTTCTCCAAAGAAAATGCTGGATACATCCGGGATGATGACGCCGACTGTTGTCGTCTTCTTGCTGGCCAGTCCGCGCGCAACCGCATTTGGACGATAGCCGAGCCTTTCAATAGCTTCATTCACTTTTTTTCTCGTTGTCGGTTTGACATTCGGATTTCCATTAACCACCCTGGAGACCGTTGCCATTGAAACGCCCGCCTCCCGGGCTACATCATAAATGGTTATGTTCATTCTTTTTCCTCCTCTTACATAATAAAAAATATGTCGAATTTTCATGTCTGCATCTAATCCTATTATACAGAAAAAGCCCTTACAACTTTAAAGCATTTTATCGCAGCATCCGATTTTTATCCTTTGTTAAATGTTTAACAAGTAAAAATAATACCATACTTTTTTCATGATTTTCATGCCATTAGTTTAAAATTTTTCATAAATTTATATTCACCTGCATTTCAAAACGCCTCAACTATTTTTCACTTGGAGGGTGGCTCTGAAAAGAAATATATCTGATTTCATAAACAACCTTATACTATGCTTGTCTATGTTAAATATTATTGTTGATTTTGGCCATATGATTCACTACCATTTTTCAGGTGCATTGCCCTGGGTGTGATCACACATATATGCTAATGGTCGAATCACTGGTGGGAAGGAAACAAAGTCCCTTTGCCCGCTAAGTGACAGCCTCTTTAATTGGTTGGCTGCGTTAAAGCTAAATGTTGTTTTTTCCACTAGTTGATTGGAGTGGAAGGTGCGAGATCCCTCGAAAATAAAAACCAATTTTCTTCGTGCGGCGTCTTTTCAAAGAAGCTTATTCAACGTCCTGCGGGATTCTAGCGGGACAAGTGAGACCCACAGAAGCTGAGCGACGAGGAGGCTCACCGCCCGCGGAAAGCGAGTACCTGCAACGGAAATCAACACTAGCATTTAACAGGCATCCATGCAAAATTTTTGGCACATTAATGAATGAAATATTTACAAAGGCCCTCCACATCTAAAAGTTATCCACAGATATTTCAGGGTAGAGCCAATTGGTTATTAAATGAGACGACTCTACACTCCTTTAGCCTTCCAAACCATCTTTTTTCGCAGTAATCCTTCATACACTCTTCCCTACCCTTTGTTCCTTTATGTAAAGCGATTTAAACAGAAGAATAGGCTCTTCATTCCATTAATATAGAAAAACCTCCGCATGAGAAAAAAATGCGGAGGTTTTTGAATCAGACGTTGATTGTATTTTGCTGTTTAAGGCTATTCATATATTCATTAAACTGATCAATGTTCATTTGCTGGGCGGAGTCAGACAGCGCGACGGCCGGGTCCGGGTGCACTTCTGCCATGACTCCGTCCGCACCAATAGCAAGTGCCGCTTTTGATGCTGGCAGGAGCAGATCCCTTCTGCCTGTTGAATGGGTGACATCGACAAATACCGGAAGATGGGTTTCCTGCTTTAAGATTGGTACCGCAGAAATATCAAGGGTATTCCGTGTCGCCCTTTCGTATGTCCTGATGCCTCTTTCACATAGGATGATGTTTTCATTCCCCCGTGAAATGATATACTCGGCAGCATTGATGAATTCTTCAATAGTGGCAGCGAGGCCGCGTTTTAACAGGACAGGCTTATCAACCGACCCAGCGGCTTTAAGCAATTCAAAGTTTTGCATGTTGCGGGCGCCGATTTGGATTACATCAATGTAGTCGACAGCCGTTTCAATATCCGCCGGGTTGACGATTTCGCTCACTACCGCCAGGCCGTATTCTTCACCTACGCGCTTAAGAATTTTCAATCCTTCCAGTCCAAGCCCCTGGAAATCATATGGGGATGTTCGCGGTTTGAAGGCGCCGCCGCGGAGGATTTTCAACCCCTGGGCCTTCACCGCTTTTGCAACTTCTGCGACCTGTTCATAGCTTTCTACTGCACAGGGGCCCATAATGAAGCGCTGCTTGCCGTCCCCAATTGTTTCGCCATTGATATTTACAATTGTATTTTCCGGTTTGCGTTTTCTTGAGACAAGCAATGCTTTGCGATGGTCGTCTTCCTGCAACTCCAAAGCCGCCTTGAAAATTTCTTTGAAAAGGGCCTGGATCGTCGATGTTTCAAACGGTCCTTCATTATTAGCGGCAATCTTGTCAAGCATCTTCCGCTCTCGGACCGGGTCAAATCTTTCAGTACCCTGTGCTTCTTTTATTTCACCTATTTGCTGGACAATTTTTCCCCGTTCATTAATTAATTCGAGTAATTTCAAATTCACATCATCAAGCTGGGTTCTTAACTCTTCAAGTTCAAGATTGCTCACGTTTTTTCCCACCCTTTCTTTTTAAGCTCACCAATTGTACAAGTGTCAAATGTAAATGATTAGGGCTTATTATAAACGAAACCTCTTCAGTTGTCACGGAAAAATTCTTTAATTATTAAACGCTTTTAAGTAATAAAGCATAGTATGATAACAACATCATAATCGTGCAGCAGCTTGCCTGCTTAAAATACATATTAATGCAAACGTTTAGAATTTATAAAGACCTTTTTCTAAATAATCGGTGGTTTTCATCATAGTACTGGACAAGATCTCTGCTTCACAAACGGCTGATTGGTGTGTACGTGCGAAACTTCTGGAAAATGCTCCGCATTTACTTTGGGCTGTGCGGATTCGAGAAAGCTTATTCAACGTTTTGGGGGCAGCGGAAACCACCCCCTCTTTGTAAAATAGCAACTTAATTATGGTTGCAATTTTTTTAAGACTGCCGGTGGGCGTTGTGCCATTTACTCTGACTATTTAAGCATCTTATTTTGCAGGGTGTCATATGTGATGTTCCAATGAGATTCATTCCAGGATACCCGGCCTGCCTCGAAAAGCAATGCTTGCGGAGATTCATGCTTCACTCCGGTTACTTCAGCAATATAGTTAGAAAGTTCACGCGCTTCCTGTACATGTAAATAAAATGTTTCCACCTCTGGATAATCTTCTGTAAAATGTCCATATGCCTCAAAAGCCTGGGCGCTTATCGGGCATGTCAGGCTGTGTTTAACGAAAAGGAAATTCTTTTTTCCTTCAAGAAGTTTCTTAAATTCTGCCACTGTTTCAACTTTTACTTTCCCCAATTGATGTTCCCCCTTATGTAATCTGTTTCCTTATTGTACACAATTCAAGTCGATTATTGCCAACCTTTTTAACAGGAATAGGAAAGCCGCTTCCTTCTTATATCCTTTTCTTTTCAGACAGTGTACCTTCATATGGTGCCTCCCTCGAATTGAATATATATATCCTTGTCAGATGTTTTTCAATAACACTCCCTTGCTGACAATCTATACTTTCCTGTAAGGAAAAAAAAGCAGGGGTCATAGGACCCCTGCCTGTTGCTTTCTTTTACTTTTCATCCAGCTTCTCATCTTCCAGTTCTTTGGATGCCGCCGGTTGCTTTTTTTCTTCAAGCTCCTGCTCAAGGTCTTCTTTATGGTCATCGAGGCTTTGTTTGGTCGCCTCCACTTCCTCTTTGACATCAGCTTCCATTGCCTCCAGGTCTTCCTTGTGGTCCTGGACGCTTTGTTTGGTCGCCTCCACTTCCTCTTTCACTTCTTCTACTTCCTCAAGGATATCCTCCTGGGAAGCGCTGCGCTTTTCCTGCCATTTTGATTTGCCTTCATTTACCCGCTGGCGGATGTCTTCAACTTTTCCGCGCGCCCTGGTTGAGATCTCATTGCTTCTGTCTTTTGCTGTCGTGGACCACTCGTTTGTTTTTTCTTTAATCCTGCTAGTCTGGTCATTCAGGTCTGTACGAAGCTCTTTCCCTGACTTTGGAGCCATTAATAGGGCTGCGGCTGCACCAACAATTCCTCCGATAAGGCTTCCGATCATGAAATCCTTTGCATTGATGTTGCTTTCATTATTGTTTGTCTGGTTGCTGTTGTTGTTCTGGTTCTCGTTTTCCATACTCCACTCCTCCTTTAAAAATTGTTCTATTGGTTATTCACTTGTTGCTTTTTTGATTTCCATCTTTTCCAGATGTCCATGGCTGTGTCGGTCCATTGTACAACCTGCGCCGCCTGCCCGCTTTTTTCTTCAGCCTGCAGGGCAATCCTGTCGGTGATTTTTCTGACTGACGTATTGAAATCCTTTACGGTCTCACCGACTCCTTTCACTGAGTCAACGAGCGTGTTCAATGATTCCGATTTATGCTGTACATCCTCAGCCAGCAGATTTGTCTTATGAAGCAGCTGCTCTGTTTCGTATGTAACACCGTTCAATTGCTTTTGAAGGCTGTCCAGGGTGACAGACATATTATCCATTGTATGGGATACTGACTTTAGCGTTTTGGCAAGGTACACGACCAATACCGTAAACGCAACAGCAATCAAGGCAATGCTTAAGTAAAGAATGATTTCCATGAGTTTTGTTCCTCCCCGTTTTTTTGATCTGTACTGAAGTTTTTGTTGTAGTGTGTTCTGCATACAAACTGTAATGATATATTATATACCCGCAAACCGGGCTGCACAAAACACATGTAACTTAACTTCCACAAATAAAAATGAATCCCTTCAAAATTCATGCAAGAAATATCGACAGCAGCTGAGCACACTCTACAAAATGAAATATATCCTGTAAAATAAACGAGAAATGATTCCACTTAAAATGGAGGAGACATGATGAAAGATCCGCGCATCAATAAACTTGCCGGCAGCTTGATTGAGTATTCCATTAAGCTGCAGCCAGGTGAAAAAGTATTGATTGAAAACACCGGAATTGAAAAAGAACTCGTCAATGCCATTGTTCAAAAAGCATACGAAGCAGGCGGCCATCCGTTTGTGCTGCTCAAAGAAAATTCCATCACACGCACCCTTTTGAACGGAGCAAGCAAAGAACAGCTTGATATGATAGCTGATTTTGAAGCTGGAATGATGGAAAAAATGGATGCCTATGTCGGCCTTAGGAGCGGAAATAACATTTCCGAGCTGTCCGATGTTCCCGCCGATAAAATGGAGCTTTACGGAAAAACAGTCGGGCAGCGGGTCCACAGGGACATCCGGGTGCCCAAAACAAAGTGGGTGGTCCTCCGCTATCCTAATGATTCGATGGCCCAGCTTTCCGGGATGAGTACTGAGGCTTTTGAGGACTTTTATTTTGATGTATGCAATCTTGATTATGCTAATATGAGCAAAGCGATGGAGCCTCTGGTCAATCTCATGAATAAAACGAACCGTGTACATATTACAGGCGGCGGCACTGACTTGTCTTTCTCCATCAAGGATATTCCTGCTGTAAAATGTTCCGGCGAACTGAACATCCCCGATGGGGAAGTTTATACTGCTCCTGTAAAAAATTCTGTAAACGGCACGATTGCTTTCAACACCCCTTCCCCTTACCAAGGCTTCACGTTTGAGAATATTAAACTGACATTCAAAGACGGCAAAGTCGTAGATGCCGAAGGAAATGACACGGCCAGGCTGAATAAAATCCTTAATACGGATGAAGGAGCCCGCTTTATCGGAGAATTTGCCATCGGTGTAAACCCTTATATCAAGCATCCGATGAAAGATATACTATTCGATGAAAAGATTGACGGAAGCTTTCATTTTACGCCGGGACAGTGCTATGATGAAGCGCCTAACGGCAATGATTCAGCAATACACTGGGACATGGTCTGCATTCAGCGTCCTGAATACGGCGGCGGCAAAATTTATTTTGACGATGTTCTCATCCGTAAAGACGGCAGGTTTGTCATTCATGAACTGGACGGCCTCAATCCTGAAAATTTGATTTGAATACAAAAGTAGAATGCAGATACAAATTTGCAATGCGGCCTGTTTCCGCGGCAACATCCAGAATCAGAACACTTTCCGCATAACTGTCTATACTGAATTTCATCAAGCTAACGGAAAGGAGCCCCGGCTTAAACTCTGTTGATTTCTTGATATTTTACAATAAATATAAAAAAATTCATTGAAAAACCCAGTGGATTGAAGAGAAAGTTGGAGAATCCTGAGTGGAGGGAACAGTAAAGTGCGCGCAGGCGGGAGATTAGTTTGGGATGTGGCTTGGGCGCAAGCGCTGAATTGCGGTTCGGTGCCTGTATTTTGGTTTTTTCGACTGACTACGCGCACTGAATTGCGGTTCAGTGCCTGTACTTCGGCCTTTCAACTGATTAGGCGCACTGAATTGTGGTTCAGTGCCTATACTTCGCCTTCCCAACTGAGTACGCACACTGAATTGCGCTTCAGTGCCTATACTGCCGAACTCTCTTTGTTTTATGGCCTTGGAAAGCAAGAGGCCATGCATGAATGTTAATCATTCAACTGTTTATAAGCGCTGCCGGGGATGTTTCCGCTCGCCACGCGGCAAAGAAGACACCATGAGTGCGACGGGAGGGAAGCTGGAACAAATGCGGCACTTTTGCAGGTGGTGAAAGCGTCCTTTGCAGCGGAACTCCACCCTTTTTACAATGCTATGTATTGAAAATCTTTCCTTCTTCAACAATCCTGCCCGTTTCCTGAAGAAACTTTGTTACTCTTGATCTATTTTATCCCTTATTCCTTTACCAGGTGTCCTCCAGGAATCGCCAACTTTTTACATACCTCCAATACTCATTTCATTACAGCAACGTCTTTATGGAGAGCCAATAAAAAAGCATGCGATTTCTGTTGAGAAACCACATGCAATCATACACCGAATGGTATAGTGCGGTACACTTTTTTGTTGAACCCGTTAGGTTACAAAGCCCGCACTCCTTTTTTAAAATTTCATTTCCCGGTTTCCGCCGAACCGGCAATTTCCTCATATGCCTGCTGATATTTTTGAATATCCCCTGCTCCCATGAAAATGAGGACACTGTTTTCATGTTCGGCGAGTACCCCTGTCGATGACAGGTCAAGCATGCGTGCTCCATCGATTTTTTCCTTTAAGTCATCAATCTTGAGCTGTCCTCGGTCTTCACGTGCTGAACCGAATATGTCACATAAGTATACTCGATCCGCATGTGAAAGGCTCTCCGCAAATTCATTCAGGAATGTTTGTGTCCTCGTGAATGTATGCGGCTGGAAAACTGCAATAATATCCTTATCCTGATACTTTTGCCGTGCGGACTCAATCGTTGCTGTAATTTCGGTCGGATGGTGAGCATAATCATCAATCAGCACCTGAGATCCAACCACCTTTTCAGTGAATCGGCGTTTGACACCGCCAAAAGTTTTCAGCTGGCTTTGCACAACCTCCACAGGCACACTCTCATAATGGCACAGGGCAATGACTGCCAGTGCATTCAGCACATTATGCATGCCATATCCCGTAATTGTAAAGGAAGCATAAAAATTATTCCTTACAAAGACATCAAAGGTTGTGCCTTCGGGTGTCGGTTTGACGTCCCTTGCCTGAAAGTCGTTATCCTCTCCAAGTCCGTAAAACATGACAGGCACCTGGGCCTGGATTCCCTGAAGCTGTTCATCATCTCCGCATGCGATAATGCCTTTATCAACTTGTAATGCCATCTGCTGAAATGCTGACACAACATCTTCTACATCCTTAAAGTAGTCAGGATGGTCGAAATCGATATTTGTCATGATGGCATAGTCAGGGTAGTAAGACAAGAAATGACGGCGATACTCGCAAGCTTCGAAAACGAAGTATTCACTGTCTTCTACGCCTTTTCCGGACCCGTCCCCGATCAGGAAGGAGGTAGGGCAGTGTTCACCTATCACATGGGCCAGCAGCCCTGTCGTCGATGTTTTGCCATGTGATCCGGTGACTGCTATACTTGTGAAGTTATTCGTGAATTCGCCCAGAAAATTATGATACCTGTATACAGGCAAACCCAATTCCTTTGCTGCCACAATCTCCTCGTGGTCATCGCCGAATGCATTACCGGCAATGACAGTGAGGCCCTCTTTTATATTATTTGCGCTGAAGGGATAAATGGGAATTCCCCGGTCTTCGAGCGCTTCCTGGGTAAAAAAGCGTTTCTCCACGTCAGACCCCTGTACCGTGAACTTCATATCATGCAGAATTTGTGCCAGGGCACTCATTCCGGTCCCTTTAATCCCTACAAAATGGTAAACTGTCATATATTGAACCTCCACTGCTTCAATTCATCGTTTCATCTATGTAACACAGTATATGAATGTTAGGCCTTTTTGACTCAATCAGCCTTTCTGCTGCTTACCCATGACTGCTGATACATAAAAAAGAAATGGTATTTTGAAGAAACAGCAGCCTTTGCAACCAGCTTGCTGCCCTGCGATAAAACGTGATGTTCCAAATGTTGGACTGCATTTGCTGTTTTCTTATTATAGCAAAGCGACTGCTATAATGCCATGATGACTTCACCGCATGCCAGCAGATGCGCAGACAGCCGATAGAATGATACTATCGGCTGTGTCTCAATCACTTCGCAACATATTGATATCTTCTGACGGTCAGGAGTCGCACTTTACCAGGCGGGGGTTCGGACGATAAACCCTCCCTGCTTTTGCCTCCGGGGAACCGTTCAGCAATACATTGTCACCCGTGAATCCAATATTCACTTTCAGAAGGTTGCTGCCGACACCGTACATATCCACCGGCACATTCATTTCTTCAAATTCTTTGATCCGCTCTTCACTGAATCCACCGCTCGCGACGATCTTAACATGGTCGAATCCTTCCTTGTCAAGCGCCTCGCGCAATGCAAAAAGCAAATATGGGTTAACGCCGCGTGGATCAAATGTCCCCAGCACTTCAGGATTACGCACAAAATATTGATCCACCATCGTTTTTGAAGTATCTACTCTAACCCCTTTGAGTGTCTCGCCAAATTCTCGGGCAACTCTCAGGGCATCAGTAATAATATCATTATTATAATCAACAAGGGCAACGAGATCATCTTCAGGAAACTGTTCATGGTACGCTTTTGCGGCTTCTACGATATCACCGTTGAAAAGCTGGATCAGGGCATGAGGCATTGTCCCCATTCCTTTTTTGCCCCACCATTCACTCATGGCATGGGTCGCCTGGGCTGTAGATCCGCCTATATACGCTGCGTAACCGTCTCCTGCTTGCTGGGTAAAATGGTCATCACGGTCTCCCATGAAGATGACAGGCTTCTGTATGCCGGAAATACTGGCCGCCTTAACAACATTGTAAACGTTTGTTGCAACTGAAGTCCTCCGGCCGAGGATACCGTCAATTAGTCCTTCGAGCCAGCCAAAATCCTGGTAAGGCCCTGTTATGGTCATCACCGTTTCAAACGGTGTCACCTTGTCCCCGTCCTTCAATGAATAAATTTCCAGGTTTTCCGGATTGTCAGCGAATGTTTTCACAAGGGCAATGACTTCATCGGTTCCGCATAATACGGCATGCTGCTTTTGAAAAAACTGCATCGTTACGATGTTATTCGGTTTCTGCTGCTTTACGATCTCCCTCGTTTTAAGGAAATATACTGCTGAAAACCAGCCTTCCCCCACCCGTTCGTCAAATTTGAATGTCTTGTTGGTCAAGCGCTTTATTTTTCCTTGCATTTTCAGTTCGATTTCTTTCATGTTATTGCTCCTCTTATAGAAGATCATGACATGGAAATTGCCACATCGGTAATCAATTTGATTATGTAATCGCGGAAAACTTCACTCTTAATCATATAAGACCAACTGAGTGAAAACAAGTACAAAAGCGTCAAATTGCGGGATTAATCGCCGGCAAGCCGACAATTTTCGCAGTGGCATGCCAGATAAAACGAAAAGCGTAAGGCGCCCGCTTAGCGGCGTACGCATAAGCAGGGCTGCATCAGGAAGGGCGCTCTTT